>CAMYKF010000619.1 GCA_947258905.1 uncultured Pirellulaceae bacterium
TCCCTGGGAGCACATGCACCTGACAATTTCAGCGGTCGATCGTGGCCGGGGCGACTGGCGTCGCTATAACGTGAATCGTCTGTTGTTCGCCATGACTTTTCCGCTGATGGTGGTTGCAGCGTGGCTGGTCAATCTACCTGAATTGCTGAGTGTGCAGTGGCTGTGGGTGATGTGCGGGCTGTTTGTGGTGGCTCGCGTGCTCGGGCTGCTGCCGACCCTGCGTGGCATGCACCTGTTTTCACCACAACGACGCCGCCAGCGGGTCCATCTGCGGGAATCCGGCCAGTCGCAATTGCCGGGTCCGCGTTCACTGCTGAGGGAGGGCCGGCCGTATGCCTGGTCGATGTTTGTTTCCGAAGCGTTTGACCGCCTCGATATCTTCCTGATTCTGGCACTGGCAACCGTCACTGACTCGGGATTCTATTTTGTAGCCATACCCGCAGCCGCACTATTGATGATTGCCCCCAATGCTCTTGGCATGTTTACGTTCAATGCCGGCGCTAACCAAAAATCCAGGGTTACGCGGAACAAGGCGATCAAGGTCATGTTGCTGACGGCCGCGTTTCAGGCGGTTTCCACATTCTTGCTGTATCTCGTCATCGACGACCTGATCATCCTGTTCTACTCGGCGGCATTCGCAGCTGCGATTCCATTCGCCATGTGGTTGTTGCCGGCGGCTGCGATGAGGGGATTCACTCAGGCAGCTGATGGCTTCCTGAAAGGCCGCGGCCGACCCATGGTCGGAGTCGTGGCGCGATTGATCGGCATCGCCGTGATGCCGGCTTTCGTCCTGCTGACTTACGGGCAATACGGGTTGTTGAGCATCCCGATGGCTGCGTGTGCGGGACAAGCTGTGGCCATGATCATTGTCGTCGCCGGCATATTGCTGGACGTCAACGAAGACTCACAGGCCAGCGAAACGGGAGGATTGGCGACATGATCCAGCCCGTAATCCGCCAGCCACTGACCAGCGCTGCCTTGCCATCGATTACCGACGCGCATGTGGTCGTAATTACGAATTACCTGACGCCCCATCACTGGAAGCAAATGCAGGCTGCAAGGCAACGTGTCAGCCGGCTTTCCGTGTTGGTGTCGACCGAGATGGAACCCAATCGCAGCTGGACACCGGATTGGGGCACGCTGGATGTGCAGGTGCAAAAGAATCTCATGCTGACGCGCAAGTGGCGACATCAGGCCGGATTTGAGGAAGACAACTATATCCATATTCCGTGGGACACGATCAAGCTCCTGCGTCGTCTAAAACCGGACGTGATCATTTCCTATGAAATGGGTATGCGCACTTTGTTCAGTTCCATGTATCGCGCGACCCACAAGGACTGTCGCCTGGTCATGGTGGCTAACGTGTCGGAACACACCGAGAATGGCCGCGGCCGGTTACGGCCGTTGCTGCGCAGGTATCTGAAGAAGCATGTCGACCTGATCACCTATAACGGGCCCAGCTGCCAACGTTACCTGCTGGACCGGGGTTACGCAGAAGAGTCACTGGTATATTTCCCGTATCAGCATGATCCAGCCAAGGTATATCAAGGCGAGCACACGTTCCCCGAACTGCCGCGACGCCTGTTTTTCTGCGGCAGTTTGTCCGAGCGCAAGGGCATTGTGCGATTCTGCAATGCCCTGGCAACCTGGTGCCGCGACAATCCGGGTCGGCAGATTGAACTGGTTATGGGCGGTGACGGACCATTGCGACTGGTCATCGAAACGATGACGAAAAAAGCGATACCGGATAACCTGGCCCTGGACCTGCTCGGCTCGATCGACAGCGACTCAATTCGCGAATGCTACGGCTCGTGCGACCTGACGGTCTTCCCCACTTTCGCCGACGAATGGGGCATGGTCGTTAACGAGTCTCTGGGCTCTGGTTTGCCGATCCTGTCCAGTTGCCGGGCCCAGGCGACCGAGTCGCTGGTCCGCGATGGCCGCAATGGCTGGGTGTTTGACCCGGTGGACGAGCAATCATTGCGCAGCGGACTGGACCGCGCCTTGAACACTCCCGGCAGTGAACTGCAACGCATGAGCCAGGCTGCTCGTGCATCAGTGCGACACCTGACCCCTGAATACAACGCTGAACTGTTCCAGCAATTGGTTCAGCAAGCCCTCCTTCTCAAACGTTGATTCCCCCGCCTTTGAAAGTAAATCATGATGAATACGATTACTCACACCAGCAAGACGCTCGAACAACGCGAAGCTCCGGAATTCGACGTCTCTCAATGTAAAACATGGATCATGTTGCCGGCTTACAACGAGGAAGTCGGCTTGCCGGTTTTACTGGAAAAAATCCACCGGGTGATGGACGACCGCCCCGGCGAATATGAAGTGGTCGTCGTGGACGATGCCAGTGAAGATGACACTCCCCGTGTTGCCTGTCAGGCGTCCTTTTCCATGCCGGTGCGGCTGGTGCAACACGCCGAAAACCAGGGACTGGCCGGCGCCTTGCGAACCGGATTTAACACCGTCCTCGAACTGGCACAGCCGGGCGATGTTCTGGTCACGCTGGACGCCGACGATACCCAGCAGCCGGGCACCATCGAGCGCATGCTGTTGATGATCAGCGAAGGTTATGATGTCGTCATTGCTTCGCGATACCAGCCGGGCTCGCGAACGATCGGTGTACCGGCCAATCGCCGTCTGATGACGTGGTTTGCGCGCCAGCTGTTCCGCACGATCATGCCGATCCCTGGCGTCCGCGACTACACATGCGGGTTCCGGGCCTATCGTGTGGATGCCTTGCGAGAATCCGCGGATTACTACGGCAACGACTTTGTCAGCGAACAGGGCTTCTCGGCGATGGTCGACGTTTTGCTGAAAATGCGACGGTTTGATTACGTGATAGGCGAGGTACCCATGTTGCTGCGTTATGACATGAAACATGGCCCCAGCAAAATGCAGGTGAGCAAGACCGCTTCGCAAACCATCAAGTTGTTGCTTAGACGCAGATTCCAGAAGTAATTGCCCATCCAGAAGTAACCGCCCACCAACACCACGGACCGGTCCCTTCCAATCACCTTCCGATCACCATCCCATCCAACACGAAGTCCATCCATGATTGTCAAAAACCATCCGGGCCAGCGCTGGGCCATTGTCGGCGGCGGCATGCTGGGCCTGACACTTGCCCATCGCATGTCGCAACAAGGACACGACGTCACACTGATCGAGGCTGCTCCCCGGCTCGGCGGACTGGCGTCGGTGTGGCAACTGGGCGACGTCACATGGGACAAACACTACCACGTGATCCTGTTGTCCGATTCCCGCCTGCGAAATTTGCTGGAGGAAATCGACCTGGACGACCAGCTGAACTGGGTTGAGACGAAAACCGGGTTCTATACGAACGGCCAGTTGTATTCGATGTCGGACACCCGGGAATTTTTGGGATTTCCGCCGCTCAAACTGATCGAGAAACTACGGCTCGGTGGCACCATTTTCTATGCTTCGAAGATTCGCAACTGGAAGCGGCTGGAAAAGATGCCGGTTGCCGACTGGTTGCGACGCTGGTCGGGCAAGGGCACTTTCGAAAAGATCTGGCTGCCGCTGTTACGCGCCAAGCTGGGCGAGAATTACAGGAAAACATCCGCCGCGTTTATCTGGACAACCATCGAGCGCATGTACAAGGCGCGTCGTACCGGCCTGAAAAAGGAGATGTTCGGGTACGTCAATGGCGGGTATCGCACCATCATCAACCGTCTGGCAGAGAAACTGGAAGAACAAAACGCAACCGTGCTGACGAATCATGCGATTCGCCAGGTGCGTCGCAGCGACACGGGCACGCTGGAGATTTCATTTGCCGACCAGCCTGCCCGACAATTCGACCGCGTCATCATGACGACGCCATCCAGTGTTATTGGCAAGAGCTGCCCGGAGTTGAGCCAGCATGAACTGGATTGCCTGACCAACACCAGTTATCTGGGAATCGTCAATGCCTCGCTGTTGCTCAAAAAGGGACTGTCTCCGTACTACGTTACGAACATTACCGACACGTGGGTGCCGATGACAGCGATCATTGAAATGTCGAACATTGTGGATAGCGCCCAGACGGGTGGCAAATCGCTGGTTTACCTGCCCAAATACGTGCCGGCTGATCACACATTGTTCAATCGCAGCGACGACGACATCAAGGAAGAGTTCCTGCGCGCCCTGGAAAGGATGCATCCGGAATTCTCGCGGGACGATGTCGAAGCGTTTCAGATTGCCCGTGCCCGCAACGTCATGGCCATTCCCACGTTGCGGTATTCCGAATCCCTGCCGCCCCAGACGACTTCGGTGCCCGGACTGTATGTCGTCAATTCGGCCTACATCGGCAAAGGCAATCTGAACGTCAATGAAACCATTTCGATCGCCGAGGAAGCGCTCGCTGGTTGCTTGAAGAAAGAGTTGGCCGCAGATTTTGAGTTGATCAGCGCCTGAATTACCTGCTCGAATCGGTTCAGCTTCGGTTCAGTATTGGCTGCCACGCCGACTCGGCTCCGGTCAGGTCCTGCATTACCAGATCAGGCCGGTGATTTCGCAAGCTGTCCAGATCTGCATTGCCGGTAGCCACGGCAATCACATTGGCGCCAATCGCACGGGCACAGGCAATGTCGTGGATCGTATCGCCGACGACCCAGACGTGATCTGGCTGGACGGACGCAGGCTGATAACGCTGGCGGCAGGCGTGCAGCGCCTCACGTGCAACATCGTTGCGATCGAAGTGGAATTCTCCGTACCCGCCAAACTCGAAATAACTGTCCAGTCCGTAGGCCCGAAGCTTGATTTGGGCCGCCCTTCCCGAGTTGCCGGTCAATATTCCCAGCCTCACATTGTCCGTGCCCGCCAGGTGTTCCAGGACCTCCACCACACCCGGCATCAGGAATCCCTGGCAATCGGCAATGCATTCGGCCAGTGATTCGTGGTACAGGTTCTTGAATCGATCAAACGCGTCATCCGTCAGCGGCAAATCGTGCGAAGCGAACAGGTCACGAATGATGCTGCGATCGGTTCGACCGTGAACCTCAATGCGATTCAGTTCATCCAGTCCATACATTTCCCGCATGGCGCGAATCATGGCTACTCGCCCGGCACCTCCGCTCAATAGTAACGTGCCATCGATGTCAAAGAAAAAGTAGCGCATCGATCAGGCTCCGTGTACCAGCGTTTCAAAATGCGGCTTGATGTTTTGCAACAACGCAGCATGCAAGTCCGGACAGCTGGCAAGGATGCTGGAATTTCCCGAAGACATCAGATGGCCCGTGCAGTCCGTGACGACGCCACCGGCCTCTTCCACGAACAGTTTGCCAGCGGCGTAATCCCAGGGAGCCAGTTCAAACTCGAAATAGCCGCCAAGCCGCCCGGTGCCGGTCATGCACAGATCCAGTGAAGCGGTACCCATGCGACGAATGCCGTGAATGTTGTGCCCGAACAGACTTTCGATGGCCCGCAACGTCGCTCGCATCTGTCCCTCGCGGTCGTAGTAAAAGCCGACGGCGATCAGCGCCTCGTTGAGTCGCTGGAAATTCCGGGTCTGGCAAGCCACGCCGTTATGAAACGCCCCTCGACCCTTGCCGGCAACAAACCACTCGTCGGAAAGGGGCCGGTAAACGACTCCCAGTTTCGTTTCGCCCTGTTCGGCCCACGCAATGGAGATCGCGAAATGCTCGATCCCGTGACAAAAATTGTTCGTTCCATCCAGCGGATCGACCGTCCACAGGTATTCCGCGTCGAGTGCGGCGGTGGCCGATTCCTCGCCGAGGATTTCGTGGCCGGGAAAGGCGGACCGAATCGTCTCCACGATTACCTTTTCCGACTGCAAGTCGGCTTCGGATACCAGATTGTATTCCGACTTGAACTGGATCTGGTTTTGCTGCCGAAAATACTTCAGCAGGACACTGGCCGCGTTTCGCGCGGCGTTCATGGCGACTTCCAGCTCCGGTTGTTCAAACATGCCTGCTCAATCCACTGATCGACTTTCGGGTCACTGTAACCGAAGGCCATGATCTGGTGAACGGCAGCGCATAAAAAAACCCGCTTGAGAAGCGGGTTGCGGGAACGCGATGTGCCTGGGTGTTACATCACGGAGAAGTAACAGTCCGCGGCAAAGTCCATCGATTCCTGGGACATCACCAGCGGCAGTTTGTTGTAATTGCAGTAGTTGCGAATCTGCAACAACAGGTCACGCGGCTGACAGTTGCGGAACGGTCGATTGACCGGCTCGTAATGCGTCTTGATCAGATATTCCACGGCCGCCGGATCATAGGGAATGTCAATGATCTTGGCCATGATCCCAAACAGCTTGACGAAGTTCTCGCGGCTGGGATCCTCCACCTCGATCTTGTAGGGAATCCTCCGCATAAACGCGTCGTCCACGAGATCGCGTGGCTCAAGGTTCGTGGAAAAGATAACCAGCTGGTCGAAGGGCACCTGAATCTTTTTGCCGCTGGTCAGGTTCAGGTAATCGTAGCGCTTTTCCAGCGGCACGATCCAGCGGTTGAGCAACTCGTCGACCCGCATCTTTTGACGGCCGAAGTCATCGATAACGAGAATGCCGCAATTGCTTTTCAGCTGCATCGGTGCTTCGCTGATGCCACTGTCGGAGTTGTAGGTGATTTCCAGGTGATCCATGGTCAATTCACCACCGACCACAATCGTGGGACGCTTGATACGTACCCAGCGTTCGTCGATATCGTGGGCCTCGTTCATCAGCCCGTCCGATTCCTCCAGCGGCGCAGGCTCGTGGCACATGGGGTCAAACAGACGAATGATCTCGCCTTCGATTTGCATGGCGCGGGGGATCCAGATGTGGGGACCAAACGATTTGGTAACGCGTTCGGCGATACTGGTTTTGCCGTTGCCAGGAAACCCGTATAGAAACATGCCGCGACCGGAACTGATGGCGGGGCCCAGTTTCTGGAGCATGCCTTCATCGATGAGCAAGTCGCTGAATGCTTCTTTCAGTTTGTCACGCGAAGGATAATGGCCTTCGATCGACTGCGCCTTGACGCTGCGACAGTAGTCCTGCAAGCACACGGGTGCGGCGCCAAAGTACGTACACAGGTTGGCGTAACCGCGAGCCCGCGCGTTGCCGATTTCCGTGAGACGACAAATGTAGTCATTCATGGCTGCCTGGCCGATGTAGGCAATCACCTGCTCGAGTTTGAGCTTGTTCAGAAACTTCTCGATCAGGATGTAGGGCAGTTTAATCTGCTCGGCGATCTTTCTTCCCGAAGCGTCTCCACGGGCCAGCAGGAACTTGAGAATCAGTTCCTCGACTTTGGATTCGCTGAGTTTGGCTTCTTGAAATGATCTGGGGCAGCGTGGCAAAAACCGGTCACCCTGTGGAGCCTCGGCGGCCTCGGGCTGTGGCGGCGCGGGTTTTTCGTTCCGCGCCCGCGGAGTTTGCTCCTGAATAAACGCGTTCACTTCAGCTCGCGATGGCTGGGATGCCGGCGGTGCGGGTGCCGGGGTCGCAGGGTCCGGCGTGCCGCCATTGGTCATCGTATTGATACGCGCCAACAGCATGTCCAGTTTCTGATCCGGCTGAATGCTGTCGTCCGTCGGGGTGTTGCCTGGTGCTGGCTGGCTGGGGGCAGGTTCCATCTTCGTTCCTGGATCTGGCGGGAGAACTTTACGCTTTATCCATGCATCGGGACCGCAGGCGGACCGCATGGTATTCCTAAAAAAGTTACGACGCGTTTTTTTACTTGTCAAAACGCGTGTTCAGCTGTCGAAGTAGAATGGGGACTGGCCTGTAGAATGCCCTGCGATTCCATACAATCCGGATAACGGGAGGGGTGCCGGAACCGCCTGTGAGGCCCTGTTCTGAACCTCGTAATCATGACGATTGTCGGTGTTGTGCAGCGAGCCGAGCGAAACCCCGGATTTTGCACCCGGGTACTTCCTGATAGCTCGCCGGCAGGCAGCGTCCTGGACTCACACTTCGTCAGTAAACAGTGCTTTATGATTTCCAAAACCAGAATTATCGTCGGCCTGCTGATCTGGATTGCATTGCTGATTTTTGTGTCGTTGCGTTTTGCGCATAACTGGGTCGGCTCGGAATCGGTGGCCTCCAGACAACTGGCTCGCTTTGCGTTCCAGCCGCGCTCGACCTGGGACCTGGAATTCAAGTTCCGCTCGAACATTCGCATCGGCGATCCAGTTTTCTTTGAAAACGAAGCAGGCCGACTGGTAAATATTGGATCGTTGCGGCAAGTTGAATCGCCGGTTTCAAAGCAGTCGGACGTAACCTACACCGACTGGGCCAGCGCTACGTTTTATTCCACGGCCCCGGATGTCGAACCCGGCGACTATCTCACGGTTCATCAAACGCCCACCTCCATGGACTGGGTGGCGCGATACCTGTTCCCGCCCGCCCGGCGACAGGAGATTGCCCGGCTGGTCGCCAAGGTATATGCCGAGCATTCGCAGGAAATCATGCGCGACCTGATGCCGATTCTGCAAGAAGCGTGGGACGAAATCAGTGTGATTCTGCGTGACGAAGTGGTGGCTTCGATTCGCAAACGTCAGGCGGAATTCGAGCGGCTGGGTGTGCGATATCGCGAGGAAATCGTGGACGGCGAACTGGTTCCGCTGGTTAACGAGGAAATCTGGCCGCTGGTGCAGGCGCAGGCCCAGCCTCTGCTGGAACAGGTTGGTGAGGAGATTTGGCAGCGAGCCTCCGTGTGGCGATTCGGCTGGCGAGCCATCTACGACGCTTCACCTTTGCCGCGACGTAATTTGACCAAGCAGGAATTCTCACGGTTTCTGGAAACCGAGGCGATGCCCATCATCGTCAGCAATTTGCCCCGTTTTTTGGAAGCCCAGCAAGTCGTGCTGGAACAGATTGTGAAAAATCCGCGTGTGATTTCCGTGTTGCGGGACAGCCTGCTGAGAATCGGTGGTGACGCTGAATTGCAGGCATTGTTGATGGACGTCCTGCGCGAAGCCTTGTTTGAAAACCCGCGCTTGCATGTAGCGCTGCGCAACTTCTGGCGACGCCCGGACCTGCAGCGTGTGCTCGCTTTGACGGATCAACGACTTGAGCCGACGGTGGTGCGGATTGGCGAAAGCATTTTCGGTTCGCCTTACTACGGAGTGACTCCTGAATTCGCCCGAATCCTGCGAAACAAGATTTTGCTCAAGGACCATCGCTGGCTTATCTTGCACAGAGCCGACGAGCGTTCGCGGCAGGAGCCCATGAGCCGCGACCATCAGGATCCGCACACGCTGATCGTGCTGCCAGGCACGACCACGATGGAAAATCCGTTCTATTATCCTGCGCGAGAACGCTAACGGTGAACGAAGAGACCGATCCCAAAGTGGAAAAGCAGCCGCCGGATAAGGCGGCCGATACTGCCAAGCCGCAGCCGCCGGCCGTGTCGGGCGAAATTACGCTGTCCGATTTGACGGTGGTGGCCGGCGTGCGCGCGTTGCTGGAAGACACATCAGCGCAATTTCCAGCCGGCCAGATCACGCTGCTGGTGGGACCCAGTGGCGTGGGCAAGTCCGTGCTGCTGAAAATCGTGGCGGGCCTGATTTCCAAAAGCCACGACTCGATTCACTACCAAGGCCAGATCGCTGTCGACGGCCGGCCGCGGCACAACGGCGATTTCGGAGTTGTGTTTCAGTCATTTGCCCTGTTTGACGAGTTGTCACCCAAGGCCAACGTGCAATTCGCCGAATCACATGCAGGAACAAAAATCAAAGCTACGCCCGATGAGCTGTTGAACGGACTAAACGTTCCCACCGACGTACGCACTGTGTTGCTCAGCGGCGGCCAGCGACAACGACTGGCCATCGCCCGTACGCTGGCCTACAACGCGCCGGTATTACTGTACGACGAACCGACATCGGGACTGGACCCGGAAAACGCCCGCAACGTCGGGGAACTGATTCGAAAAACATCCGAAGGCCATTCAAAGACCTCCGTAGTGGTAACTCACGATTACGCGTCGCTGGTCGAGATCGCCGACAAGGTCATTCTGCTGAACCCGATCGAACGCACACTGGACGAAGTGCCACGGGAGGACTGGGATCGCCTGGGTGAAATCCTGCAACCGATGGCGATGGTGGCCTCCAAAAAATCGGAAGATCGATCGGATGAGGACCTCGGATTGAGTTTGCTGCGGAAAGCCGGCCGTTTCTTCTCCGGTACCACGCGGGCCCTCGAAAACGTCTTCTGGGGTTTCCTTAGCGTAGTGCCGATCTGGAAAAGCCCGCGCTGGGGATTTCGCTACCTGCTGCATTACATGCGACTGGTGTTTGGCCCGACTGCCTGGTTTTATCTGATGATGGCCGGACTGATCACTGGATTCGTGACCACGTATTACATATTTCAGTTTCTGCCCTTCGCTGTGTACACCGAACCGCTGCTTGTCGATGACCTGCTATCGGCCACCGGTTTCAGTCTGTACCGGATTTTTGTGCCGGTGCTGGCCACCGTGCTGATTGCGGCGCGGTGCGGAGCAGCTGTGACGGCGGATGTAGGCAGCAAGGAATACTCCAATCAGATCGATGCCTTGCGCACGTTTGGCGTGAACCCCCGTCATTATCTGCTTTCCAATATTTTGATTTC
>CAMYKF010000620.1 GCA_947258905.1 uncultured Pirellulaceae bacterium
TGCATGCCAGCGGCCTCCTTTGCCCGTTTGAATCCAGTCTGCGAAGTTTCGCAAAGGCCCGATTGCGGGTCAAGCTTGACGTGCCCGCCCAGGCTACAATGCCATCCGCCGCACCTGGGATTCCATTACCACACCATCTACATCGGGACGTGCCAATGACTTCCGCCACCGCCAAAAAGTCGACCCGTCGCGAGTTTCTGTCTCACTCGGCGTCGTGTGGTGCGTGGGTGGCAACGCTGGCTGCCCTGTCGCCAGTCACTGCCAGGCGAGTGTTTGCCCAAGCAAATGACGAAGTCGTGGCCACCGAGAAATGGGGCCGCATCGAGAAAGTCGCAGACAACATGTGGGCGCTGATTTCGACACTGGACGAAAACGATTACACGACCGTCTGCAATGGCGGAATTATCGCCAGCAATAATCGGGTCCTGGCGGTGGAGACTTTCATGCAACCAGCGGGGGCCAAATGGCTGGCAGAATGGTCCGAAAAACTGACCGGACGCTGGCCCGACGAGGTGGTCGTCACGCATTACCACGCCGACCATTCAGCGGGCATGTCCGGTTATTTTGATGGCGGCCACACGCCCCGACTTTGGCTCAGCAACACAACGCGGCAGCTGGTTGAGGAATCGCGACCCGATGTGGAGCTGCCAGATGAAGTCGTGCCTCTGGATGAAGGCACAGAGACCCAAATTGATCTGGGCGACCGTCAGGTCAGCCTGCGTCCCCGCAAAGGCCACACCGCCAGCGACATCGTCGTCGAAGTGACGGATCCCAACGTCGTCTGGACCGGCGATCTGTTCTTCAACCGTATGGTTCCCAATTATCGCGATTCACAGCCCCGCACATTGAACGAAGTCGCGGCGGAACTGGTTCGTGAAGAGGAAACCGTTTACGTCCCCGGTCACGGTCCGATTGCCGACGCCAGGGCCCTGGACATCTACCGCGAATTCCTTGACATGGTGCAGCAGGCGGCCACTCAGGCTCGTCAATCCGGCCAGGTGGCGGAAGACGCCGGCAAGGAGTTCCGGCTGCCCGAAGAGTTTGCGGACTGGTTCATTTACGCACCGGAAGTCATGCCCAACGCCTTCGCCGCCTGGTATCGGCAACTGGACGCCAACGCAAACGGCGATCGCTAGCTCCGTGCTTGCGCCTCGCTTTATGCCTCGTCCTTGGCCTCGGGTCAGACTCAGACCTCACGACGCTGGCGGCGACGCATCAGCAACATGATCGCGGGTAACAGGACAGCCAAACCCCCGGGCTCGGGGATCGTCGTGGAAAACGAACCAATCGTGACACTTTGGCCCGGTGCCGACTGAAAATCATACGAGAGGGTCACCGCATCAATCTGGGCCAGGTCGATTTTCGTGAAGTCTGCGAAATAAGCGTAAACGAATTGTGGCAAGTCGCCATTGCCGGGAACCGTGAGGAAGACCTCCTGGGAACTGCTGCCCGAGGTTGCGGTAATCGACAACACATTGGCCATTTCGCTGCTGGAAGAACTGCCCACCAACTCGATCGCGAATCGATCCGTCACGCCACCCTCGGTGAAATCCGTGGTTGAGAATCCGTCGTACAACAGCGAACCATTTATCTGATCCAGGGCTCCCTGGGCAATGGACAGGCTGCCTCCGTAAATCACAACCCCCAGTGACTCGTCTCCGCCAAGATCAGGGACATTGAGCGTTTCAATACGCGTGCCCCCGTAGATCGAACCGTCACTGGTCGTCTGCCCGATCGACCCTGCCCCAAATTTAAGGATCGTGTCTCCGGCGACGTAGTTGTCGATTATGAGGTCCGCCGTAGCGGGTGCAACCGCGGATAACACCATGCTGACGGCGAGCAGTAACGTTTTCAGGCAAGACTTCATCGTGGACCCGATAAGATCGAAACTTGTACACAAAAAAAAGGAATCACGTGGTTGATATCGGGGATTCGTTTCTCAACGAATCAGCCGATTACCCGGTCGTTCGAATTTGGTCAACGCTAGCACGAGGGTATTCGGCACAACTCGCCATGTTTCAATGATCGTCAAAGTCGCCTCGCGCGCAGCAAGGCAACTCATGCGCTCCTCAACACGTGCCGGGTCGACCCGGCGGAGGGTCTTTGAGTGGCGTGGATTCCTCATCGTAATCGCCGTCGTCGCAGCATCGTCCGCAAATGCAAGTCGCAAAACGAATTTTCAGTCAGTTCAAAACCCGACAATTTGAACTGAGCCG
>CAMYKF010000621.1 GCA_947258905.1 uncultured Pirellulaceae bacterium
GCCCGATGAAGCGGCAATCGCTGAACGAGCCGTCGAACTGGCTGACTTGACCGAGACGATCCGCACGTCTGAGGCGAACCGGGACCAAGCGCGGGAAACCTGCAAGATGTTGGGCAAGGACTTTGATGCCTTTTGCCGGGAAAACGAAGTCCCCACGACCGAATCCATCGAGGATGCGATCGGGGTCATTACGGTGGCTTGCAAGGACCCGAACGTCAAGGCAGCGTATGTGGCGGAAATGGAGCGTCGCGGCAAGGAACCGCTTAAGTTGAGCCCATGACGCGTGGCCGGCCGGTTGTCGAAGGTCGGGTCGTAGAAGTTGCCAAGTGCCGCAATCGAATTTTGCAGAGCCCATTTCGCTACTTCACGCGAATACCGTTGCCTTGCCAAAGTACTTTCAATTGATCAATCGTCCAGTGCTCCAGACCAAACGCCGGATCGGCGACGACCAGACGACCATCGATTGCAAAGCCGAGCGCCACGACTGAATGCCCCATGCCGGGAATCCAACCCCATTCTTGCGTGAATCGCGGATCTTCCACGCCAAACGGCAATCTGACGGCCATCAAAACGGGCCAGTTATCGTCGCCAATCAATTTATCGAGACTGCGATCGACGATATCAACCTTGCGGTTGTTTCGATCCGCCATCAGCTTGATCCCGCGATACAATCCCAGAGTCGGGGTACCTGCATAGTCGGTAAGACAAAGCGGGATCATCTCACGCTCGGTGACCGGGATGCCTTCGGCGTTCAGCAACGTGGTGGCAGCTGCCGGACTGCACGTAGCCCAGGAACTTTGCAGCGCTACCGGGCCCTTCCACTCATTGCCTCCTGGCGGTGGCGGCCGCACCGCCATCGAAAGCATGGGCCACATAATGGCAGCCAATGACGCCAATCCGAGGGAACCTGACACGGCAACTCGACGCCATCTCGGGGTGTCCGGCAATCGAGCTCCCCAGCCCGCGGCCAGTGCCGCAAACACGGCCGCCAGATTCGTGTAGATGATCGCGGCCGAATGTGGCACGATCCGCGCCCACATCAAATGCCCCTGCAATCGCAGCAAAAACAACACTGTGGCCAGGATTGCCAGTGCCATAAATGCAATGACCAGGCGAGGATGCTTCTCAGAATACAACAGGCCATAGGCGAGTCCACCCGCCGCTGCACAAATGACGGCCATCACAGTAACAGCAATCCACAAATCCGACATAGGCGCTTCGCAGAACGTTCAGACCGCGAGATACAAAGCGTCAATGATATGTCGTGCAAGCGATGTTTGCTATCGACTGCGCAAGGTCGTCGAGGGTAATTCGCCAAACATTTTGCGATAATAGCTGCTGAACCGCCCGAATTCGGTTAAGCCATTTTGCCATGAAGGAACTAAATATCGTCGACTACGGCAACGCCTCGCAGAATATGTTCCAACTCGGGCTATCGCTGAACGAGGGTGCCAAAGTGGTCGGCAAAATCCTGGATGCCGGGGCGACGGCCATTGTCGTGGACGGCAGCCACGATACCGAAGCGGTCGGACATATGGCCATGGCGCGGCATTTTGGTCCCATCGATCCTCCCTGAGGGGGCACTTCGTCGAATTTAGTGGTTGGTCTTAATCGGTTTGATAACCTTTCTGGTCACCCTCCTGTCAGGGAAGGTCGGACGCGTAGCGACCGGGGCGGCCCGTCATTTCTTTTTGCGAGGTTGAGAAGGGCGTTTCCGAACCGCCTTCAAAAACCGCACCATGGCCATGGGCTCGTCCAGAAAGACAAAATCCTGCCGGGTCTCGTCCAGCGGCCGAAATCCATGCTTTTCATAAAAAACCGGTCCGGCTTCGACACCGGTCAACACGCAGGCATAAATTCGTTTTGGCGTTTCGCGACGGATCATTTCCCGCAGCAGCGCTCCGCCAATTCCTTTGCGAGTGCGCTGGTGATGCACCCAACAGGAATCGATATCGAACGCACCCGGCGCTTCGGCGTCCTCGCGGGTGCATCGACTGTAGACCATAAAGCCAACGAGGCCGCTGTCATCCTCCGCCACGATAAATGGCGTCCCGTCCTTGAGATGGCATCGCTTGCGACGCACCTCCCGCTCCACCGAAACCCAGTCCAGATGATCCTGAGTCAGGATTGGCGCGTAAGCTACCCTCCACGCTTCCACATGCAGAAGTGCAAGCGGCCGCACGTCGGCTCGTTCGGCGCTGCGAATGTTAATTTTG
>CAMYKF010000622.1 GCA_947258905.1 uncultured Pirellulaceae bacterium
GCATGCGCTCGATACGAGCCAGTGCTTCGCGGGCGTGCTTGTGCCAATTGCGGGCCCGGGCCAGCGTATCCCGGGTTTCCTGTGTTACATGGTCAGCTGTATCGATTTGCCCGGCCAGTTCGCCCAGCGTTGACTCCAGATCAGTCAGCATCTTGCGATCAATGACGTCATCATTGAATAGCGGGAACCAGATACGGCCCACAGGCAACAAACTGTTGCGAATCGATGAAGGATCCGCTGGGTTGCTGGCCACGCGAACCGGTTCATCGTGATGAACCAGCGCAACGGGGTCACACGGCGGGCACGCTTCTGGTGCTGCTGCCGACGAAGGTGCTGCCGACGATGGCGTTGCCGGAATAGGAGTTGCGTCAGCAGCGGCGATGTGTATCTCGGGGATGTCAGCAAGACGCACCACGGGCCTGTATACCGATGCCGCCTCCTCAAACAGGCGGCTTCCGGCTTGCGGAACAAACACCTCGATCGGCCCATCGGATTCCTGGCCCTGCGCCGTCGCCAAACCTGCGCACGGGGACCAAAGCAGAACAAGGATCAGGATGATACTGCGCAATCGTGGCATCGGTGACTTGCGACCAAAACGTCGCGGGTGTTTGAGTGTTTGGGTGTTCTTTTCGCGGTCCGTCAGCGCGCCGCTCGCCTGATCACGACAACGTCAGCTGTACGTCAATCGCAGCGGAGAGTTCGGGGCAAGTGCGCTGTTGGCCGCGCGTAAATTGGGCCGCGGAGAGTAGATAGCGTGATTTAGGCTGGCAAGGCCGATGCGCTGGAATTGTGGCCAGCCCGGCGTCGGGCTATTGCCGCCCCAGTTTTTTCGGGGCGGGAGCCCGCGTGCCGATCAGCGTAGCGATGTCTGACAGCACCGTTGCCAGCGACCTGTCCGCGGGCCAGGCGACATAGGCAGGCCGCCACACGGGATTGAAACGTTCCTTGTAATTTCGCAATCCCTGATAGCTGTAAAAATGGCGACCATGACGGAAGGCCAGCGACATCAGCTGCGAACTCAGTTCCTGGTGTTGTGCGGAATGCCACTCGGCCAGCGGGGCTTCACCCAGATTGAGATAGCGGAATCCTGAGCGTCGGCCCCAGTTCATGGCTTGCAGTATGGTGTAATCCAGAATCGTGGCGGCGGTCTCGGGCAGGTAGCGAATCATGCCGATCGACATCTCTTCCAGGTCGGCCGCCAGCCACAGCGTCGCAAAGGCCACGATGCGTCCATCCTGTTCGACGACGCCTACGGGATTCCTCTTGATCGCTTCGGCGTTGAAGAAGCTGATTGAAAACTTCAGTGGCGTGCCGCCATGGTCGCGTTGCCAGGCATCGTTGATACGTTCCAGATCGGGCAGCACCGCTTCGATGGATCCCGCATCTTCCAGCAGGCGAAACGCGGTGCCCCTTTGCTCCATGGCATCCTGAGCCTGCATCATCGACGTCGGTCCTTGTATCGGCTCAGCGCCTTCGCGCAAATCGACCAGGGCCACGTCGCCGACGTGAAACAGGGTAAGATTCATTTCCTGGTAAAGGGCGGCGAACCGGTCGTCGACAAGATAAAAAACGGGCCATTGCGACTGGATCTGGCACATTTCGCGAAAGTCCCAGGCCATTTGGAAAGCATCATCGGTGGGCCCTGCGGGATTGCCCAGGGACACACAGGATTTGCCCGATTCGCCATACATCACCAGAGCCGTTTCGGCTTCGTTAAACAGCAGTCGCTTGTCGCCCTGCAAGGCAAGTTGTGCCATGGTCTCGTCAGCGCCTGCAACAATGCTGGCCGCCACATTGAGTTCGCGAACAGTGGTGGATTGGGGGCGACCAATGGAAATCTGCAGGATTCGTACAATATAGAATCCGGCCGCCCCAACCAGCGCACCGAGAATGGCCCGTAATGATCGCGGGGCGTCCGCATGCAACTCGAAACGCAACAAGTCAAACGACAGGGCGCCACGCTGCTTGTAAGCGAACCAGTACAGCCAGATAGACAACAACAACACGACCGCAATGGCGATCAGCCAGTGATAGGCGATCTGATCGGTCAGCAACTTGCCGCGACGGTGGAAATAGTGTCCTACCGGCGCGACGACGAACAATGCGGTTAACAGGATCAATACCTGAGCGTAACCGAGGGAACCGGTCATCACAAAAAAGATCGAGGCCGCCAGCGTCGGCAGCGTCAGCCTCCACGCGAGGGCCAGTCGCCGA
>CAMYKF010000623.1 GCA_947258905.1 uncultured Pirellulaceae bacterium
CACGACAAGGTCTAGCCCAGGCTGGACTGTTCGTTGAAACATCATGTTCGACATTGGTTTCTGGGAACTGGCCATTATCGGTGTCGTGGCTTTACTGGTGATAGGGCCGGAGCGTCTGCCGCGCGTGGCGCGGACCGCCGGCCTGTGGCTGGGACGGGCGCGGCGCTTTGTCTCTACGGTGAAAGCCGATATCGATCGTGAAATTGCCGCCGATGAATTGAAGAAGACCCTGGCCAAGCAGGCGGAAGTCCCCGAACTGTACGATATTGTAGAAGACACCAAACAGACGATTCAGAAAACACAGCAGCCCGTCGTCGAACAGCCGCCGTCAAAAAATGAATCGGTAACAAAGAATTCGAATGACGCAAGCGGATAACAATCTGCCGTCGGACGAAGGCAAAGAACAACCTTTTGTCTCTCACCTGATTGAATTGCGCGACCGTCTGCTGCGGGTCGTGCTGGCTGTTACTGTCATTTTCCTCGGCCTGACACCGTTTGCCAACTGGCTGTTTACCCGACTGGCCGGCCCCCTGATGGCGCACCTGCCGGAAGGCAGTTCCATGGTGGCCATCGACGTGGCGTCACCGTTTTTTACACCCTTTAAACTGGCACTGGTCGTGTCGATCTTTATCGCCATGCCGTACATTCTCTATCAGCTCTGGGCGTTCGTGGCCCCGGGTTTGTATCTGCATGAGCGCAAGCGCGTCGTCCCGCTGCTGGTGTCCAGCACAGCACTGTTTTATATCGGCGCCGCCTTCGCCTACTTTGCCGTATTTCCGCTGGTGTTTGGATTTCTGACCCACACGGCACCGCAGGGCGTCGAAGTGATGACCGATATCAGTCGTTATCTCGACTTTGTATTGACCCTGTTTTTTGCCTTCGGCATCGCCTTTGAAGTACCGGTTGCCGTGGTGTTGCTGGTGTGGAGTGGTGTGGTAGAGCCGCAGTCTTTAAAAGAAAAGCGTGCTTATGTCATCGTTGGTGCTTTTGTCATCGGTATGATGTTGACACCTCCGGACATCATTTCACAAACACTGCTGGCGCTACCCATGTGGCTGCTGTTTGAAGTGGGAGTATTCCTGAGTGAACGCTTCGCCCCCCAAAAGGGAGACGACAGTAGCGGACATGAAGAATACGAACCGCCCATGACGGACGAGCAAATGGAGCAGGAACTGGATCGTATCGAGGATGAAGAAAAACAGGACCCCGCTGGCTGACGTGGACCGTCTCATATTCCGTTCCTGTATTGCTTTACCGGTTCTGATTGCGGCAAATGCTGTCCTGGCCGACACCGCTGCCTTACAGAATCAGCTCGTCAATCATCCCTCCCCTTATCTTGCCATGCACGCCGAAGACCCGGTGCACTGGCAGGTGTGGAGCCGGGAGACTCTGCAAACGGCGCGGGAGCTGAACCGCCCGTTACTGGTTTCCATCGGTTATTTCTCATGTCACTGGTGTCACGTCATGCAGCGTGAAAGCTACCAGGATCCGCTGCTGGCGAAACTGCTCAACGACTACTTTGTGCCGGTGAAGGTCGATCGTGAGCTGGCCCCGGCGCTGGATGCTCACCTGATCGAGTTTGTGCAGTTAACACGCGGTCAGGCCGGTTGGCCATTGAACGTGTTTCTGACGCCCGACGGCTTTCCCCTGCTCGGCATGACCTATGTTCCGCCTGATCGTTTCAGGCAGATTCTCGAGGGTCTTCGCGATGGCTGGAACCAGGATTCCCCGCAACTGCAGCGACGGGGCCGTGAAGCCATGGACCAGTGGCGGCAGATTCGCAATTCCGACACGGACAAAAAACCGGCCAAGGTGTCGGCGGTACATGGCATGCGGGTGCAGACCGATCAGCTTAAGGATGATCTGGACGGTGGGTTCGGTCAGCAGAACAAATTTCCCATGGTATCGCAGCTGCGAGCGCTGTTATGGATACGGGAACAGCAGGATGACAAATCACACGACGGCTTCATCAGGGTGACCCTGGATCGTATGGCGAACCAGGGCATGCACGATGAGCTGGGCGGCGGTTTTTTCCGTTATGTCACCGACCCGGCCTGGCAGGTTCCACACTACGAAAAAATGCTTTACGACAACGCACAACTGGCGGAACTGTACCTGCAGGCCGCCGTGCAGTTCCAGTCACCTAATTATCGTAGCATAGGGCTGAGTACACTGGATTTCCTGTTGCGTGATATGCAACGCGGTGATG
>CAMYKF010000624.1 GCA_947258905.1 uncultured Pirellulaceae bacterium
TGTCGTTGTTGTAAACGCCAAATTTCGTGGCCAGACTGAGGCTCAGACGCTCGGTCAGGCAGCGATCGATGCGGGCTCCCAGCTGGGCACCCAGCAGGTTGTTTTCCACATCCAGATCGTAAAACGTCTCGGTGGCAAATGGAGCCGTGGTGCTGAAGCCAGCCAGACGCATGTCTTCGGAAAACTTGAACCAGCGGAAGCCGGCCAGCCATTCCACATTCACCGAGCCGCCGAGGATGCCGCAGGTGGTTCCTGCATAACGCAGCAGATTGATTTCCAGGTTGTGCATCTCGTTGAATCGGTACAGCCGCCAGGTGTCTGCCGATGCGAAGGTCGCATCAAGTGGCGAACCGATCAAATCCAGATCGGCCAGACCGGTCAGGTTCGTGGCGGTCGGAGGTCCGGCGAAAGTAACGTCGGCACGTTCGGGGTACAGGCCCCAGTAGCCGATTTCCCAGCCACACCCGTTGCAATTGCGTGACGACAGGACAGCTTCAAATCCCCCCATCGTGTTGTAGTCGGCGTCGGTGGTGAACAGGTATTCGCTGAACGGGTTGTAACCCAGACCGATGTCATCTTCATAGTCGCGCTGGAAGACCAGACCACGCAGGCCAAACACGATATTTCGGGTATTGGAATTGACCAATCCGCCTCCGACTCCACAGCCTCCCCCGCCGCAACCACCGGCACCGCCGCCGCCGAGGATACCGCCGCCGCCGCAGGCGCCGCAACCAGCACCGCCGCAGCCGCAAACGCTGCCACCACCGTAGACGGCACCACCGTCACATCCCTGGGCGGGTGTGGAGAAGTAGCCGTCGCAGCCAGGTGCCACAGATGACGTAGATGCTTCCTGGGACTCGTCGAGTGCGGCCGGTGCTTCCGATTCATCCGCCGTCGGGGGATTCACCACATTGTCGGCTGCTTCCTGGGCTTCGTCCTGCGTTTGATACCCGTACGACGAATATTGAAAATTCGACTTGTACTGGGCCGATGCGGTTGTCGCCAAACCGAAGCCGAGGGCGATGGCAACGCCGCAAAAAATAGTGCGTCTCATTTTGGATATTCTCCTTCTCTCAATCAGATGCCAGATCACCGACAACGATGAAAGCACCGGGCCGATTGGCTTGTCGGACGAATCACGTTCGCTGCGCAAATGACCGACGGTTTGTCGTTTCGATTCTGCCAATGGAATCGACCATGCACTTAATGACAGACAAGCGTATTCAAGCGGCTTTTCTCAAAATCAACGGCGCTTGCCACTGCAATCTGAACCGTCAAAACAACCAAAATGAACCGGGCAGATTTGCGAATGCATACGAGGCGATTTGCAGACAGTCTTTCGCCAACACAAAAACCTTGCCTGGCCGTCAGCATCGGAAACCTGTTGCAGCGTCTGTATGACGTGGCAGGGGTTAATTTCCGCAATGCAGGCGAAGCTCCCGCAAACAGACGCATTAGAAAAGCCGGCAAGGTTTACCTGAGCCGACGCGCTGCCAGGAAATGACTGTACTTTGCATGCTGGCAGCTGGGACGGTTACGCCGTTCGATATCCTCGAAGCAATTCACACGATTGCCGGGTCGATGCCGAGCTGGCCGATATTCAGTAGCGACTGGAATTTGACGCCTGTGTCGGCAAACCGCTCTGCCGCCCCCTCCTGTCGGTCCACAATCGCGATGGCCCGATCGACAATCAGACCGAATTCGCGAGCCCGCTCAATCGCCGCCAGACAACTGCCGCCGGTCGTCACCACATCTTCCACCACGACCGCCCGCTGACCGGGTGCCACCGGCCCTTCGACCTGACGCGACGTCCCGTGCTGTTTGGCCTGTTTGCGGACAATAAAGCCGTTCAAATGGTGGCCCTGCTGGTGGGCTACGGTGATCACGGCGGCCGTAATGGGGTCGGCGCCAATGGCCATGCCACCCACGGCGTCGGGCATATCGTCGGCCAGCAGTTCCAGAATCCCGTGAGCCACGACGTTGGCGCCGTGTCCGTCCAGCGTCAACTTGCGACAATCCAGGTAATACGAAGCCACCTTGCCCGAGGCCAGAGTAAATTGGCCGGTCTGCAGCGCAAGGTTTTGTACCAGTTCGATTAATTGCTTTTCGTCGTACAATGTTCTGCTCGTTCGGTTCCTGTAGAACTTGTGGAAGAAAAGGGGTCGGGAGTCAATTGTGCGAAGCACCCAAAGGGCCGTGGCCGGCA
>CAMYKF010000625.1 GCA_947258905.1 uncultured Pirellulaceae bacterium
GTGGGTTCGCGCACGTTGAAGAGGAAGCTGTCGATGTTATCGACGCTCCACAGAATGGAGAACGCAACATCTACGATATTCTGGTCGCCCGAAAGCATCAGCCCTTCACGCGAACCGCCACGTCCAGTGCTGCCAATCTTTTCTTGTCGTTCGACGATCTCGACTTTTTCGACGGTCTCAATTGGCCAAAGCGCAAAATGCAGTCCCGGCTGAGACACCTCTTTCTTCGGTTCACCGAAGACGAGCTCGATGCCGACCTCGTTGGCGTCAACCTGATAGGCGCAGCTGTAGAAATAGACGGCCACTGCCGCCAAGGCGATAAAGACCCAGACAACCGGTGACATGCCGGACCCCAAGCCGCCACCGCTCCCGCCCGGTATGATATTTTTGAGCCGGTCCTGACCGCGCTTTAAAAGCTCCTCAAGATCGGGCGGCTGTCCACCACCACCTCCGCCACCGGGGCGTTGCGGTCCGCGGGGTGGTTGCCCCCAGGGACCGCCCTGGCCACCGTCACCGTTTCCGTTAGGCGGGCCACCGCCGGTCTGATTGCTCCAGGGCATGGATGCTCCTTGCATATAGGCATGCGCAAAAAGGCGGGCTTAGCCGCATTTTCAGGCGCGCGATAGGTTTCAGTTGTTATAGGGTTAGCAATGCGGGCTTTCAACGCGGCTTTTTGCGATAGATGCGATAGGTCGTCGCGGCGGTATCGATGTCTGACGCCGGAATTTTCTGCTCATTTACGAGTAACCAGAAAGCCGAATCGATGGCGGGAAAGCGTGTGTCGCCAACTGGCTGGCCGTGAACCCGCGTAACGTGGAGTGTATCGCACTCGTCAATGAGCTGCCGGTAGATCTCGCCACCACCAACGACGACGATTTCATCCGCCCCCTGCCCCGCCGCGAGTTCCTGCGCGAGCTTAACGGCCTGCTCTATATCATTGACAACGACCGCCCCTTCGGCCTGCCAGTCGGTGCCGCGTGTCACCACGACCGAAATTCGCCCAGGCAAGGGCTTACCGATGCTCTGGAACGTCTTGCGTCCCATGATCATCGGTTTGCCCATGGTGAGTTTGCGAAACCGCTTGAGATCACTCGACAACCGCCAAGGCATGTCGCCATTAGCCCCGATGACATCATTGTCGGCGGCGGCAACGACAATAGAAAGCGGAACCGTCAAACTGCCACCGGCGCCTTGATATGCGCCTGCGGCTCGTAACCCTGCAGGTCGAAATGCTCGAAACGGAAGTCGGAGAGATCGGTTGCCGATGGATCAATCACCATTCGCGGCAAGTCACCCGGTTTGCGGGCCAACTGCTTCCGGGCCTGCTCAAAATGGTTGTGATACAAATGCGCATCGCCCAGCGTATGGACGAGATCACCTGGCTCCAGCCCGCAGACCTGTGCCAGCATCAACGTCAGCAACGCATACGAGGCGATGTTGAACGGCACGCCCAGAAAGATGTCGCCTGAGCGCTGATAAAGCTGGCAGGAGAGCTTTCCGTCGGCCACGTAAAACTGAAACAGGCAGTGGCATGGTGGCAGCGCCATCTCATCGACCAGCGCCGGATTCCAGGCTGACACGATCAACCGCCGCGAGATCGGATTGGTCCTGATCTGCTCGACTAGATTTTCGATCTGATCGACTGTGCCACCGTCCGCCTTTGGCCAGGACCGCCACTGGACACCGTACACTGGCCCGAGTTCGCCCTTCTCGTCAGCCCAATCGTCCCAGATCGAAACGCCGTTTTCCTTCAGATAGGCAATGTTGGACGAACCTTTGAGAAACCACAGCAATTCGTGAACAATCGATTTCAGATGCAGCTTCTTGGTGGTCAGAACCGGAAACCCGTTCGCCAGATTGAAGCGCATCTGATAGCCGAAGATCGAGCGCGTACCGGTACCTGTCCGGTCATCGCGATCGGTGCCGTTGGTCAGAACCGTATCCAAAAGATCGAGATATTGTCGCATGGCCCATGTTTCGCACCGCCGAATCTTTAACAACGCTCCTTAACACGCCCTGCAGCCAATCACCTTAAAACCGTGGATTTCCACAACTCGCGCTGGACGCGTGCCGCCATCACTTCTAGGGATCTGGGCCAGTTCTATGCGTTTCAGAAAAATCAGTTTTGCTACAAGGGAAATTCTATGGGCAAGCTCGACGACAAAGTCGCCAAATACACGGACGATTACAACAAGAAGATCG
>CAMYKF010000626.1 GCA_947258905.1 uncultured Pirellulaceae bacterium
TGGAAGCCACCGCCACTCATTCAGAAAAAGGCATTGCATGGTGATTCGAATCTTCATGGCCACTATCCTTGTCGCAGTCGTCGGTATCGGCCAAACAGCGCCCGCCCAGACTTCAGACATTGACGAACGGTCAATGGAAATCATCGAGGCCTGTATCGTTGCCATGGGCACGGAAATGCAACTGCGGAGTATTGACACGCTCTCGCTTCGTGGCACAACCCGAGTCGTACAGCACGAGGAGACGGGCGAGGAAATTCTGATTGTTGTCTCCGGTGGCGACAAGTTTCACATGAGTCAGGGCGATGGCGAGGCATTTACAACGTTCTCTGGTGATCAAGGCTGGACCGGCGTCCCGGGGCAGCCACCGCAACGCCTGGACGCCGGGGACGTGGGTCTCGTCAGGGAATTCCTGCCTCTGCCACACGTGGTCGCCGGCTGGAATTATTTTTCCGGAACGGTTCGATTTGCCGGAGCCGGAGAAGTTGACGGTCGGCCGGTGTGGAAACTGGGATTTACCGAGGAATCTGGCAGCCCAAAGTTCACAAGATACTTTGATCAGGAATCGAAATTGCTGGTCCGGCAGGAATTTGACCGCGTGGTCCAGGAGTTTGATTACATCAGGGTAAATGAAGTCGAGATTATTTCGAAAATGGAAATCCTCGACGGACCCGGCTCCGCCCCTGGCGAGGTCTACCAGACGTTTGAGTTTGACGAGATCAAAATTAATGATCCTGTCCCGGACGATTTGTTCCAAATGCCAGACGAGCAAAGGGATAACGCAGCTAGACAGGAACCGGATCAGGCAGACAAATGAGCGTGCATACGCGAGCCCGGTTAACGAAATTTCGGCTAATGCTCGCGCTCGCAGCGATAACACCGGGATTGCTTTGCGGCCAGGCCTCCGGCCAGTCCGACATCGACGAACGATCGCAGGAAATTATCGCCGCGTGCATCGAAGCCATGGGTGGCGAGATGGCCCTGTACGGAATCGAGTCATTGGAGATCAGGGGTACGGCCAGATATGCCGCTGCGGACTTGTCACCGATCGTTATTCGCATCAAAGGGCCTGAAAAAATCTGGACGCAATATGCGAACGGAAATCTGGTCCATGTGATCAATGGTGATGTTGGCTGGTTCGTCGCACGAGGAAAAGCTTCGATGCTTCACAATGCCAATTTCCAGGCTCTGAAACAGCGTGAATTGCCTTTGCCACATGCCTTTCTCGCGTGGCTGGAATACGATGGCAGCATACGATTCGCGGGAGAGCACCAGATTAACGATGCCCCGGCATGGAAGCTGGAATTTGCCTATGCCTCAGGGGGAGGATTCACTGCATATTTTGATCAGGAATCGGGGCTACTGGTCCGCAGTGACAAGGGGCAACAGCTAACCGAATACGGGTTTCAAAAAGTGGACGACATCCAGATACTGTCGAGGGTAGTTATCCGCACTGGCATGAACCACCAGGTCATCGAATTCACCGAATTTGATTTCAGCGCTGAAATTCCCGACCGGCTATTCGAAATACCGGCGGAAATCAGCGAAGCCATCGCGGCACAGAAAAAGGAGGCAGACCGTTGAGTGAATCCGACCCCCAATCGATTGGCTTCATCGGTACCGGCGCGATCGCCGAAGCGGTGATTACGGGACTGAACTTGCACGGAGATTTCGTCGGCGAAATTTTTGTATCGCAACGCAGCGAGGCACGATCGCGGCGACTGTCAGATCGTTTTGCAAATGTCGGTATCGAAACCGACAACCAGTCCATCGTGGACGGCAGCCAGTGGGTGTTCCTGTGCGTGCTGCCGGAACATGCTCGCGATGTCATTCAGCAACTTGACTTTCGCAACGACCAGACATTGATCAGCCTGGTGGCCGCGTTTCCGGTCGCCGAGCTGGCGGTACTGGCGGCACCGGTCGCACGCGTGCATCGCATCATTCCGCTGCCTCCGATTGAACACGGCGTGGGACCGTTGCCCATCTATCCACCCAATTCGGAAATTGCCGCGTTGTTCAATCGCTGCGGCCATGCCCTCGAAATTGACAACGAAGATCACTTTTCAGCGTTCTCGGCAGCCAGTTCCGTGATGGCCGCGCATCACCGGCTGACGGCAACCATCGCCGCATGGATCGAAAATCAGGGCTTGCCCCCGGAAGTGGCCGCCGACTATGCCAGTCATATGGTCCACAGTCTGGCAGAGTTGGAAACCCGTTGCTCCGCCGAGGAACTCAACTCGCTGGCCCATGATTGTTTGACCGAAGGTGGACTGAACGAACAGGTCATGAGCGAACTGCAAAAAGCCGGGTGGTTTGAAAAGCTGACCCGGCGGCTGGATCGCATTGCCGTGCGTTTGCTCGCCGTTGATTAGTCATTGGTGCCGCTCAACGAGAAGACTGGTCGTGCCCAGGCCGTGGGCCCTTAGGCTGCCGTAGCGAATCTCGTGAGAGAATCGAAACCCCGCGGCTGCCCATGTGCTCCTGAACGTTGCCCGTCGGCACCCAAAACGCCTGATTTTCATGGAAAAACGCCAATCTCGAAACCTGAACGGCGAATCGGGGTTTAATCAGGCAGTGGGTCAATCTGACGAAGCGCATCGCCGAAAACGCTTCCCCCCGTTCTCCCTTACCTCGGGCGCGGTGCGTTTCGTCGGATTGATCGGAAAATTCCGTACCTTCCATGCACTGCGACGCGTTCCCGGTTCCGGATCCATGAAGGGAATGCTTGATCTTGGTAATATAGGTACATGGCGAGTTGTGTCGGCCGTTAGCAGGCCGTGTAACGGATTCCCGATCCCGCCGCAGCCCATCCCTGACGATCACCGACGATCCCTTTCGGCCTGAACTTCGTATCGCACTACCACTATGGATACCGGCGACATACTTCTCAAACACGGGCTGATCAACCAGTCCCAATTGGAACTGGTTCGCGAAAACGCGACTCAGGCGGGCCAGATCCTGCGCAGTGCCATTGACAGGGGCTTTGTCAAGGAAGTGGATGCGCTGAAAGTTTTGGCCGAGGAAGTCGGCGTAGACTTTATCGATCTGCGCTCCGCGGAAGTCGACCTGACACTGCTGGATTCGGTTCCGCAAAAGATCATTTTTCGGCAAACACTGTTTCCCGTTCGTCGCGAGAACGGAGCGATTGTCGTAGCCACGAATGATCCATTTGACCTGTATCCGCTGGACGAAGTCAGTGCCTTCACCGGACTGGCCGTGCTGCCCGCGCTGGCCGAGCGATCCGAGATCACCAAGCTGATCAAAACCCATTTTGGCGTCGGTGGCGAAACGGTCGAAGGCCTGATCGAACGAAGGATCGAACAGGATGGCGTCGAGCTGCTGGAGGAAATCGAAGCCGACGGGTCGGAACTTTCTGAAATGGCCCAGGAAGCTTCCGTGGTGCGGCTTGTCAACGAAATCCTGCTGGAAGCGATTGAATCCCGGGCCAGTGACGTGCACATTGAATCCCAGGCGTCCGGCATTGTCATTAGCTACCGAATCTACGGTATTCTGCATACCCAGCCGACACCGCCGGAGATCAACCATTTCCAGGCAGCCATCATCAGTCGCATGAAAATCATGGCGCGTCTGAACATTGCCGAAAAACGACTGCCTCAGGACGGTCGCATCAAGTTGCGGGTGCGGGGTCGTGAAGTCGACGTGCGTGTCAGCGTCATCCCCATGATATTCGGCGAAGGGATTGTGCTGAGGATTCTCGACAAGGGTGCAATGGTCTTTGATTTGCGCAACCTCGGGATGAACCAGGAAACCTATGAGATTTTTTCCAAACTGATTCGATTGCCACACGGGATCATTCTGGTTACCTGCCCGACCGGATCGGGTAAAACGACGACGCTGTACAGTGCGCTAATCGAAATCAACAGCCCGGCCTGACCTTTTCACATTCTTTGCGCAGTATCCTGCGTCACGACCCCGACGTTGTGCTGATCGGTGAGATTCGTGACCTGGAAACCGCCGAGAACGCCATTCAGGCATCATTAACTGGCCACCTGGTATTCAGCACCCTGCACACCAATGACGCCTCGGGCGCCTATACGCGGATGGTTGATATGGGCGTTGAACCGTTCCTCGTTGCCAGCACGGTCGAGGCGGTGATGGCCCAGCGATTGTTGCGACGCCTGTGCACCAGTTGTCGCGAAGCATACACGCCGGTCAGGGATGAACTGCCCGGCGATTTCCCCTGGGATGATCTCGATGGGCGGCCGCTGTATCGAAATGTTGGCTGCCGCGAATGTCGCGATGTGGGATACCGGGGCCGAACCGGCATCTATGAATTGCTGGTCACTACCGACAAGGTTCGGGAGTTGGCGCACGAACGGGCTACAACATGGGAAATCAAACAGGCCGCCCTGCAACAAGGCATGTTGACATTGCGTTACGATGCGTGGCAACGAGCCTTGACTGGCGAGACGACCATCGCTGAAGTGATGCGAGTCACCAAGAGTGATCGAATTATTAGCGGTGGCACGCTTTGATCCATTTGAGTTGACCGGTACCCTGCATGCCCGAATTCGTATACGTCGCCCGCAATGTCAAAGGTGAAAGAATCACCGGTGAAATGTCTGCGGGGAACGAGCGCGAAGTCATCTCGGCGCTGTCGGGCCGCGAGTTGTTTCCGGTCGAAGTCACCGAACAAAAGGAAGTCTCCGGCGTCCACATCCGTCGTCGCCCCAACGCCCAGGCGATGACCAATTTTTATACGCAACTGGCATCCTTGCTGGCAAATGGTGTCCCCCTGATGCGATCGCTGGAAGTCCTCAAACAGCAATCTACGTCGCTGGTTCTGCGTGAGGTGATCGATGACGTGGCGTTACGCATTGAAGACGGAGCAAGCATTGGCGACGCCTTTGCCCGGCACCCCAAGGTGTTCAATGATATTGCCGTGAATATGAGCCGGGCGGGGGCCGAAGGCGGGTTTCTGGAAGATGCATTGGAACGGGTCGGTCATTTCACCGAGCAGCAATCTGAATTGCGGGGCCGGACCATTGGCGCCCTGATCTATCCCATCGTCCTGTTCTCCGTGGGGACGGTGATTGTCGCCGTGCTGCTGACCTATTTTGTGCCCATGTTTGGCGAAATGTTCCAGACGCTGCGGGATCAGGGCAAACTGCCGGCCCTCACCGACGCCTTGCTGAATTTCAGCGCTTTTTTGCGAAAATACGGCTTCTGGGTATTGCTGGTGGTAGCGACACTTTTGGTCGTCCTGAGGGTTCAATTAGGACATGAGAAGGGGCGCCGCTTCCTGGATGCCCTGAAACTGAAATTGCCGCTATTCGGCAAGATTGTCCAGAATCTGGCCGTCGCCCGTTTCTGCCGCGTACTCGGCACCTTGCTGGGCAACGGCGTTCCCATTCTCAAGGCCCTGGAAATCAGCCGACATGCGACCAGCAATGTGATCCTGTCGGAGACGATTGAAAAAGCTACTGAAAATATTACTTCCGGCGAATCGCTGGCAGCACCGCTGCAGAAATCAGGTCAGTTCCCGCAAACGGTAACGGAAATGATCTCGGTCGCCGAAGAGTCGAATACACTGGATACTGTATTGGTCAATATTGCCGATGGATTGGAGAACAGCACCAGTCGCAAACTTGACTTGATGGTCCGCATGCTCGAACCATTAATGCTGCTGGTCATGGCCATCATTATCTTGCTGATTGTGATCGCGTTAATCATGCCGATCATGAATATGGGCAGCGCATTTGTATAAACATCAAAACTCGATTTCGAGACACGCCAAAACAACTAGTAAAAGGAAAAGAAAATGAACAGACGAGTCAGACAACGTCGTCAGCGTGGAGGGTTTACGCTGATGGAAATCCTGCTGGTGGCCGCCATCCTGGTGATTCTCGCTTCGATGGCAACGATCGGCTTTAACGCCATGCAGCGTGCGGCCACCGCCAATCTGGCGCAATCGGAAATCCACGCCATCGAACAGGCGTGCGGTTTCTTCAGGGTCGCGCACTTGCGATACCCGTCGTCCCTGGACGAATTGATGAACCGTCCCAGCGACATTACGGAAGCCAACTGGCCGGGTTCGTACCTGAAAACCAACGACCTCGATGACCCCTGGGGCCAGCCCTACACTTACCAACCTGACGACGCCAACGACCGGGTGATCATTACGTCGCCAGGTCCGGATCGAAAACCGCAAACCAACGACGACATCTCGAACGTCAACACGAATCGATAATCTGATCGCGATATGCCGGGTCTGACCGTGCGCACCACGAGATTCCAGTTCCGTTTTTCCAATCACCGGACGACAACCTGTCGCTCCGGTTTTTCTCTATTGGAAATACTCATGGTTCTGGCCGTTCTCGTGATGATCACGGCGCTGGCTATCCCCTCCGTAAATACGGTCTTTTCCGGCCAGCAATTGCGCAGCGCCGCGGATGTCGTGCGGGCGCGGTTAGCCGAAGCCCGCGTCAAAGCCATCGAGACGGGTGACGTTTACGGACTGTTTTACATGCCCGGACAAGGCAATTACTTCGTGGCACCCATGACCCAGGGGTTTCGCACGATGCAATCCGGTGTACAGCCATCGGTGCAGCAACGCTTGCTGGAAAACGAAATCGTATTTGCGGTGGGCGAAAGTATTCAGGATTCACGCAGCGTGGATGCCCTCAGCCGCTCGACGCAGGAGTATGGCGTGATGCGACCTGTCCTGTTCTACCCGGATGGCACCAGTCAGGACGCAGCCGTGCTGTTGCAAAACAAACGCGGTGCCCTGATCCAGATCAATCTTCGCGGGCTGACCGGAACTTCTTCCAAAACACGCATCCTCGATCCTGATGAGGTCGGCCAATGAAACGAGCCAGAACCGGACTGTCTCTGCTGGAAGTTATCGTGGCGGCTGCGATTCTGGGCATCGCCATGGCCGTCATCGGCAACTTTGTGCACCTCGGTTCACTGAGCGCCGGACAATCGAAATGGATCAGCGAAGCGCAAATCCTCTGTGACACCAAGATGGCCGAGGTCTCTTCCGGCGTGCTGCCGCTGCAAAACAACAGCGGCAGTTCTATCCTGGAAGATCCCGGCTGGGTTTATTCCGTGGAAGTTCAGTCGTCCAACATCGAAGGCCTGCTGAGCGTCACCGTGACGGTTCAGCGAGCCGGCAGTTCCGCTTCCAACCTCACGCCGTTTTCGCTGATGCGGCTGATTCCCGACCCCGACTACGAACCGGAAATCGAAATCATTCAATGATCCGGCCAGCGCAACAAACCCGAATTCGCGACGCGGTCCCCGGCGACCGTCGCAATCGTTGCGCCTTTACGCTGCTGGAAGTCATCCTTGCAGTGATGCTGGCGGCGTTCGTGGTTGCCGGCATTGCGGCCGCCACCCATCTGCATCTGACGGTGCTCAAGCGGCAGCAAGTCATGATCGAGCGGTCGCAAATTGCCCGAAACATTTTGATGATGATCAAATCCGATTTGCGGGCCGCTGTGCAGTACAAACCGGCCGATGTCACCGGACTGGATGCCCTGACCGTTTCCCAGGCTGATATTCTCGGTATCGCCTCGGGAGCCGATCTCAGCGAGACCGACTTGAGTCAGGTCGACGTCGGGTCCATGGACACCGGCGGCATCGATCCCGCCACGATCGACCCGGGTTCCATTGATCCCGGGACGGCTGGCCAGGTAACCCCCGGGCAAGTCAGTGGCGGCGGTCAGACCAGCGGCGGTGGCGCGGCGGCACCTGCTGGTGAAACCGCATCGGAACCGGCCGGCGCACCGCAGAACATTGCCAGTAGCGCACCGATTTTGCGTCCCGGCCTGTATGGCACTCGGACAGAACTGATGATCGATATCAGTCGTTTGCCGCGAGTTGACCAGTATGATCCGGTTGCCACTGGCGACGTATCGGGCGAGGGATTCAGCTTGCCCAGCGACATCAAGACCGTGGCCTATTTCCTTTCCGGTGAATCGCTGGAAAGCTTCGGCACGACGACCGGCATTGCTGCCTCGGCCAAGGGAGGTTTGTATCGGCGGCAACTTGATCGGGCTGTGGCTGCCTATAACGCAGACCTTGCGGGCACGCTGGCCGCGCTGGGCCACACCAAATTGATTGCTCATGAAGTGGTGGCCGTCGAGTTTCGGTATTACGACGGAGAAGGCTGGCAGAGCGAATGGAACTCCGAATCACAAGGCGGATTTCCCGCGGCGGTCGAAGTCACCATCGTCGTCAACAACGAACGTTCTCTGTCGGATGAACTCGAGTACTCGGTGCAGTCCGGCGAGGTTGCGGGTCAGGCCTATCGCACGGTTGTCAATCTGCCAGTCGCCGAAATCCTCTCGGACGAAGAGCTGGAGTTGATGTCGGAGCAGGGAGGGTAAGCCATGACGGACCGCAATTCACGCAAATCAAAAAGTGGCTTTGTGCTGATCGTCGTACTCGTCGTGGTCATGGTAATGGCGCTGTCGGCGTACACCTTTTCGCTGCTGATGATTGCCGAAAACCACACCACGCGGTTGATGGGTCGCCAGATCCAGTCGCGTTATCTCGTGGAATCAGGTGTGGATTTCACCCGCATGTTCCTGGCCAGAGACCGCGACTCGATTCGCGAACTGGGTGGGATATGGGACAACACCATGTTCCAGAACCAGCCGGTCAGTATCAATCTGGAGAATCCCGCCGAGATTGGCCGCTTTACCGTGATCAGTTCCTCGCTGGATGTGGACGGCAACCCGGAAGGATTCCGGTTTGGCCTGACCGACGAATCAGCCAAGCTGAATCTGAACACGCTGATTCACGCCGACACGTGGATACCCGGCGGTGGTCGCCAGTTGTTGATGGCCCTGCCCTTGATGACCGAGGATGTGGCGGACGCCATCATGGACTGGCTGGACGCCGACGACGAACTCCGCGACTATGGCACCGAGGGCAGTTATTACGCATCGCAGTCGACGCCGTACGCCGCCAAGAACGGACCCATGGACAGTCTTGAGGAACTGTTGCTGGTGCGCGGCGTCACGCCGCAGTTGCTGTTTGGCATGGACTCCAATCACAACGGCATTCTCGATCTGGACGAGCAATACAATTCCGACGTGGCCGCCTACGATCCGGAGATGCAACTGGGCTGGGCCAGTTATCTGACGCTGTACAGCAAGGAAAGCAATCTGAACCCGTCGGGCCTGCAACGCATCTACATCAACTCGGACGACATCGATCAGCTGTACGACGACCTGCGCAGCGTGTTCAACGAGGAATGGTCAACTTTCATTATCTCCTACCGTCAGAACGGACCGTACACCGGCGACCCGGAAGATGACGACCTGGAAGTGGCTCCGGCACGTCGTTACATCGAAATTGATCCCGAGAAACGGGCGGACCAGACGTTTTCGCAAGTGCTGGACCTGATTGATGCCCGCACCACGGCCGAAGCCGTCGATGAAGAAGGTGATCTGGAAACGGTGATTCTGGAATCGCCGGTCAATTCGCTCAACCTTCCCCAGGTCATGCCATTGGTCATGGCCAATTTGACCACGGTCGATGGCGACAACATCCCGGGCCGCATCAACATCATGCAAGCGCCGCGGCGCATCCTGCAAAGCATTCCCGGCATGACGGAAGAGATTCTGGACGACATTATTCGCCGCCGCGAATACGAGTTGGATGATCCGGGGTTTGTTGACCTCAACCGGACCTATGAAACCTGGCTTTTGGTCGAGACGCCGCCCATCGTCGATCTGCCGACGATGAAGACGATGTTGCCGTTTATTTGTTGTAGCGGGGACGTTTATCGAGCGGAAATTGTCGGATATTTCGACGACAGTGTCGCGACCAGCCGCGCCGAGGTTATCCTTGATAGTACGGTGCCGGTACCTCGCATCCTGTTCTGGAGAGACAAGAGTCACTTGCAGAGCGGGTACACGATTGACACGCTGGGCACCGATCTCCAGCAATAAATAATCCTTCCCTTCAACCCTTCGATTACCTGATCAGACAATCATATGGCTAGTGTTGCAATTAACTGGGACAAGGACTGGATTCGCATCGCCGTGGCAACCGCCACACGCGGTACGGGCCGGGTCCTGTTCGATCGCGCACTGGCTGTGGAGTTGCCCGACGCCAACGAGGAGTTGTCGACGTCCAAACTGGGAGACAAACTGCGGGCTATCCTCGCCAAGGTCGGCGTGAATCGCGGCGAAGCGACTGTGATTGTCACGCGTGGCGATCTGGAAATGCGTCAATTTGAGTTGCCGCCAGTGCCGCCCGAAGAACTGCCGGAACTCGTCAGGTTTCAGGCCCGCAACCACTTCACGTCGTTTACTGACGAGTGGCTGCTGGATTTTCTGCCCCTGCCCATTTCCGATGAACAGAACGTGGTGCTGGCCGCGGCCATCCCGGATGACAAGGTGCGCCGCATCCGTGACACGGTCGAAGCCGCTGGTCTCAGACTCAGACACATCGTGGTCCGCCCGTTTTCCGCGGTCGAGTTGCTGCGCTCAAACAGTCCCAGTTCCGAATGCCGGGTCGTGCTGGAACCGTTGGGGCGTCAGGCCGATATCTCGGTCGTCGACAACGACTATATCCTGATGACACGCACGGTTCGTGTGCCGGAAAGCTATACCGACGAACAATTCGATGCCTGGTTGCCGGGCGAAATCCGCCGCACGATCGCGTCGGCGCAGGGCCAGTCGGGCGCTCGCGAGATTTCCGAGATTGTCGTGTGCAGTTCGGCTGAGGAACATCGCCAGTTGCGCGAGGACTTGTCGACAGAATTTCACATCAAGACCAGCTTTTTCCAGCCGTTTGACGCGGTGAGCACCAGCAGTCGCTTTGAACAGCCCGATCGCATCAACGGATTTGCATCGTTGCTGGGCAGCCTGCTGCCTTCGTCCGGATTGGACTCTCATGTGCTGGATTTCCTCCATCCTCGCAAACGGCCTGAACAGCAAATCGATCGTCAACGCCTGATGTTGTATGGCGGCATCGCCGCGGCCGTGGCCCTGATCGGCTTGTTCTTTGTCTGGTGGACATTTCGCAGCAAGAACGCGGAAATCGCCCGACTGGAAGAACGCAATGCCGAATTGCGACAGCAGACCGAAATCACTGACAAAGTCGTTGAGCGGGTCGCACTGATCGATAACTGGAAAGGCCAGTCCACTGACTGGCTGGAAGAGCTTTATCAATTGAGTGTTCGTTTGCCTGACCCGGACGATCTGCGACTGAAATCAATCACGTTTCGCGCCTTGACCAATCATGGCTCGGCCGAAGTTCAGGGGTACCTGACCGACAACGTTCTGATTGAAGAAGTTCGCGCCAGCCTGGGCGAACGACCGTACAAATGGTCCTCGCCTCGTGGATTGCAGGAAACAAACGAACGTGGTTTCAACTGGGAATTCAACACACGACTGCAAGCGGCCTACAGTGCCGTGCCGCTCAATCCGGCGGCCGCCAGGAAAACCGCCGGCCCAACCGAAGAAACCGCATCCGGCGAAACCCCCGCCAAACCGGCCAGTGAAACCGAAGGAAACGAAACGGATTAATAAACATGTTCGGGAACTTGTCACAACGAGAACGAGTCATGGCCATCGCGGTTGCCGCGTTGCTGCCGATCGCTCTGGTTATGTTCCTGATCTTCACCGTGGGCGGAAACCTCGCCGACAAGGATTCCCTGCTGTCCGATCTCAAGACAGAACAGGAATCGCTGGAACGACGTCTGGAAATCGGCAAATGGGCCGAGGCTCGCCAGGCCATCTACCGCGCCGAAAGTCTGCCGTCGAATACCGATGACTCGATCGCGCAATACCAGTTTTGGCTGGATAGTCTGGCGCGGGACACAGTGAAACTGGATAATGTCAAGATTACGCACGGCAACATCTCGGCACGGCTGTTGGAGCGCAAGGAAACCGTGTTCAAGACCATTCCTTTCACGCTGGAGGGGGTTGGCACTCCCCGGCAGGTAACCAGTTTTCTGTACCACCTGAATCAGGCCAAAATCCTGCACCGCCTGGTTGAACTGAAACTCTCTCCGCAGGTTAGCGGCGGCGCTGCTCGCCGTACACGAACCGGTTTGCTGGATATCTCGATGACGATCGAAGTCGCCAATTTGCTCGACGCTCCCGAGACTCGTGATTTCAGCCAGGAATTTCGCGACGACATGACTCGCACGCTGGACCAGTACCACCACATCGTGACTCGCCGCAATCTGTTTGGCCCACCCAATTCGGCTCCGGCGCCGAAAACCGCCTCGCGAGCCAAAACCGTTTATGAACCCGGGGAGTCCATCAGCGTCGCATTGCAGATCGACGACGGCGACGACAAGGATCAACGTTACACGTGGAAACTGGTCGATTCCCCGAACGAAGCCGCCGAATTGATCGTCGATGATGGAGGTGCCGAAGCCCGTTTTACCGCGCCTCCTATGGAACTCGGCACGCATCAATTCAACATCCGCGTCACCGATGACGGCTGGCCACCCAAATCCGGAGAACTCAGCCTGACCATTAGGGTCGAGGAGCCGGAACCCGAAGAACCGCAACGCGAACCACCCAAACATGCGCGGGATACCTACGTCGGCGGCCAGACCAGTCACAACGGCATCCGCAAAATCTATATTCAGATTCGGCGTGAGGGGCGGACCGAGCGGCTGGTCGAGGGCGAATCCTTTGAACTGGACGGCATGACCTGGACGATCGAAAAGATCGAGGACGAGCAGGTCACGATTTCCGTCGATGGCGAACGACGAGTTTACAAGATGCGCAGTTCGCTGGCCGATCCCGAACGCACGGACACGACCGCAGCGGTCTCCGATCGATAGACGGGTTGCCGTAGAACTACACCGACTCCAGCGACGCCAGCACATCGCCCGCCTGTCTGGCCAGTTCGGTCGCGGCGTCTTCATCCGCTGCCTCGCAGATGATCCTGACAATCGGCTCGGTATTGCTGGGACGTACCAGCAGCCAGCGATCCGGCCAGTCAAATCGCAGACCATCCATGTCGCTGGCAGTGGCGTCGGCAAACCGTTCGCGCAACGTGTCAAAGATCTGCGGCAACCGCTCGCGGGCAACCGACGATTTCGCCTTGTGAATGGCATACTTTGGCAACCCGGCCATCAGTTCCGCAACAGACTGTCCGGAATTGGCCATCAGTTCCAGTACCTGGGCCATGCCCACGAAACTGTCACGCACATAACCGACTCGGGGATCGATCGGACCGCCATTGCCTTCGCCGCCGTAAACCGCGCCAATTTCCAGCATGCGGTCACACACGTTGGCCTCGCCCACCGCACTCAATTGACACTGGCAACCGAATTCTCGCGCAATGTCGATGGACATGCGACTGGTAGCGCAATTAATCACGCAGTCGCCTGGCTGGTGCGCCAATCGATTCCGCAACGTCAGGGCCAGCGTGTATTCTTCGCCAATGTAGTTGCCGTCGGCATCAATAATTGCCAGACGATCCGCATCCGGATCCTGACAAAAGACCACATCAGCACCATGCTCGCGTGCCGCAGCGGAGACCGATCGCAAATTGTCGGCCGTCGGTTCGGGCGGGTGAGCAAATCTTCCGTCGGGTATATCGCCCATCAAGACCACGCGTGTGTTCAGCGACTCCAGCAGTCGCCGGCCCAACACACTGCCCGCCCCGTGATTGCTGTCCAGCACCACCACGAAATTTCGACTGCGAATGGCCTCGACATCCACGGTATCCAGTACCAGTTGCAGATGCGCGGACGTCGTGTCCTCGATATTCTCCTGATTTCCCAGCCGATCCCAGGCAACCCATTGGGGCGTATCGGCCATCCCATCGATGACTTTTTGTCCAAGTCCAGCCGGGATGACCCGGCCGTCCTCGCCAAACAGCTTGATGCCGTTGTATTCCGGCGGGTTGTGGCTGGCAGAAATTTGCACTCCGCCCGCCGCCTGCCGGTCGCGAACCAGCACACCGGTCGTCGGGGTGGCGGCCACGTCACCGTACAGGACCTGTCGGCCGACGGCGGACAACGCGGCACCGATGCCACTGGCCAGCATCGGGCCGCTGGATCGCCCGTCGCGAGTCACGATTAACGGTCCCGCGGGCAAGAGGGCCGCAAAGGTAGTGACATATTGCATGGCGAGCGTCGGATCGAGGCTGCGGCCAGCAATTGGAGCTTTTGCCGGAGCGGGAATTCCTGATAATCTGACGAACTGCAAATGAATCCCCATGAACCCGTTTTCGGCCAATCCACATGAATGAAACTTCGTCCACCATGGATATCCAGTCCGCCCTCACCAAAGTCGAACAGGCCCTCGCCGCCGGTAAGCTGAGCGAATCGGCCGTCCCGAACATTCGGTTGTGGCTGGAAGACCCGCGGTACGCAGCTTACCGCGACGCCATTTGCGAACATATCGCCGCCGGCAAGTGGCAGATTCTGGACGATGTCTTCTGGACGGTTATTCCATTCGGCACGGGCGGACGCCGCGGCATGATGTATCCGTTTGGCAGCAATGCCGTCAACGAGCGCACGATCGGCGAAAGCGCACAGGGACTGGCTAATTACGTCCGCAAATTCAAACCCGATGGCCCCTGGGCGTTCGCCATCGGGTACGACACCCGACATCGCTCGCGGGAATTTGCAGAGTTGTGTGCGGGCATCATGGTCGCCAACGGATTCCAGGTTTACTTCATTGACGATTACCGCAGCACGCCCGAACTGTCATTTCTGATTCGCGAAAAGAACTGTGACTGTGGGATCATGGTGACCGCCAGCCACAATCCGCCCAGCGATAACGCGGTCAAGGTTTACTGGTCCACCGGCGGACAACTGGTTCCGCCTCACGACAAGGCGGTGATCGAAGAAGTCATGCAAGTCGGCCTGTTCGAAGTGGCCGATTTTGAGCAGGCCGTAGCAGATGGCAAGGTCGTGTTGTGCAAGGAAAATCTGGATCAGGCATTTATGGCCGAACATCTGCAACACAGTGTCGACGGGCCGCGCGACCTCAAAGTCATCTTTTCACCGCTGCACGGCGTAGGTGAATTCAATGTCAAATCGCTGCTTGAGGCGGTCGGTTTTGAAAACGTCGATATCTACGGTCCGCATCGCGAGCCCAATGGCGATTTCCCCAACGTACCCGGCCACGTCTCGAACCCCGAGAACGCCGAGGTCTTCACGGAAATCATCCAGTATGCGAGGGAATCCGGGGGTGAACTGATCATGGCTTCCGATCCGGATTGCGATCGCATGGGCGCTGCGGCACCGTTGACCACGGATATCCAGGGGCCGTGGGAAACGCTGGACGGCAACCAGCTGGGCGTACTGCTATGCGACTTCGTGATTCGTCACCGCCAGCAACAGGGCAAACAGACATCCGAAGATTACATCGTGACGACGCTGGTATCGTCAATGATGACGACCCGGATTGCCGAGTTGCTCAACACGAAATCACATCGCGACAACCTCGTTGGCTTCAAATGGATTGGCAGCGTCATCGACGAGGTGGGTCCGGAAGGATTCGTATTTGGCACCGAGGAATCGCACGGATACCTGGTCGGCACCTATGTACGCGACAAGGATGGTGCCGTGGCCTGCATGTTAATGGCCCAGCTGGCAGCTGAATGCAAAGCCGCCGGAATTTCGCTGCACCAAAAACTGGACGACTTGTATCGTCAAGTCGGGTACCACCGCGAACGCCTGGCCACCATCCGTATGGAAGGCTCCGACGGCATGCGTCGTATGCAATCGCTAATGGACAAATTGCGCAGCGACGGGCCCGAGTCGATTGGCGGACTGAAGATCACATCGGTCGACGACTACCTGACGAACGAAACCCGCCATGCGGACGGCAGTGTGACAAGCCTGGCTGGACCAACCGGCAACCTGATCATCATGCAGACCGAAGCTGCAGGTAACTACGTCGCGGTACGTCCATCGGGCACGGAACCCAAGGTGAAAATGTACATGTTCACTTATGTGCCTGCCGAGGAACTGGGCCCAGATCTGTCGGAGGTGCGAACGGCCATGAATCAGCGGCTGGACGCGTTTGACAAGGACATTCGCGCGTTTGCGGACACCGTCTGAGCTGGTCCGTATCCGGTTCCGCCTATTCCCTGGCACTCGAGGGAAGGGTTTGACGGAATGGCGCAAGCCATCCGGTGATTCGCAGGGAATACTGCACTACCGGACGGCTTGCGCCGTACCACTAACAATGTCGCACAAACCCTACGACGTCTGGACCAGTTCTCCAGTGCCGCTCTCTGTTTCCGCGTCGGCCGTGCCGAGAATTCGGTTGTAGATTTGCAGTAACGCCTGGTGCTTCTTCTCCCACGTGAAGCAGTCCTTTACGCGGGCGAGTCCTGCTTCACCCTGGCTTTTCAGCAATTCGGGGTCGGAGGCATACAGAGTCATCGCCGCTGCAATGTCTTCGATGACCTGTTCGGGCGAATCGGCCGGCACAATCGTGCCCGTATCCGGGGTCACATTAACGCCTGGGCCTCCTGCCTGCAGGCAGATCACCGGCTTGCTTGCCGCCATCGCTTCCACGCAAACCCAGGCCCCGGAATCACGCAGACTGGGATGTACCAGAACGTGGCACCGGGCCAATTGCTCCAGACACTCGCGACGCTTCAGTTTGCCAGGAAATTTGACCCGATCCTGAACGCCCAGCTCAGCCACCAGTTTTTCGAGCTTGGACCTGGCCGGGCCGTCACCGATGATCCAGTATTCACTATTCGGGATGTTGGCCCGGGCGAAAGCCTCGATGCCGTAATGAAAACCCTTCCATCCCAGCACGCGTCCCATGCTGATAAACCGGATGCTATTGGCATCCGTGGGGCCATCAAGTTGAGACAGATACTCGACATCCTCCGGCGTCAGTCCAATTTCCGACAACAGTTCTGTCGGGCAGCCCAGTCCTTCCATGTATTGTTGAGATTCGCGAGTGGTTGCCAGACCCACAGTGGCCTTGCGCGCCAACGAGCGGACAAAGGGATCAAAGCGCGAGCTCTGAACCACCAGCTTCTTCATTGTTTCGCCGGCTCGGCCGAACTGCCAGCCTTTCAAAAATTCCCTGGGCAATGACTCGACACCGCCGACCGGTCCCCAAACCAGTTTGCCCGAAGCCGCACCCATAATTGCGCTGGGCGTCCAGCAGCGGATCCAGTTCACATGCTGCACGATATCAAATGGTTCCTCACTGGTTATTTTGCGCACCTTGCGTGCGGCCCGTAACTGCCACAAATAATAGAGTGGCTGAAACAGGAGTTTCTTGTTGATAAACGAGTCACGGGACACCGGGTTATTGACGTACACAAAGCGCAGGTCGTGTCCTTGCTCCTGAAGGTTCTCACTTTCGAGTTGTTCCCGAAACTCACCGCGTGTAACGACAACCACTTCATGATGCAACGAAAGAGTATGCAGCATGTTCCAGCCGACCCCGTCTTCGGAGCCACTGTTCGGTGCGCAGCTGTAGACAACCAGCAAGATCTTCATCAAACCTCATCCCGAAAAAAACCAGTCATTAGACTGATTAACGGGCTGGAAACTGGCAACCGGACTGACCGAAAAATGGGCCGAACCACTGAAAAAAAAAACGGGGCTACGCCCCGCAAGGGTGATTATGCCTTTTGCACCGGCTGTTGCTCATTCGCACCTCAGATCGACAGCGACGCCGTGTGACGAGAGCCGGGCTCCAGGAGCTCATTCACGGGCCGGGTCGAATCCGCCAGCGTCATTTCCGGCCACCATCGAATGGTAATGCTGTCGCAGAAATGAGCCGTTGGGCAGCCGTTTGCCCTCGAAGTCAAAATAGTTCGTGGACACTTGCTCCATTTCCACATTGCCACTACCGACATGCACGATTTGATACAGTGTGTGAATGTCGGTTGTCGGATCGCGGTAGTGCAGTGTTGATATCCGCTGGAATTCAAAATGACTGGTCGCCACGACCGGAGACTTCAGTGCGTCCGTTGAATCGATCGCGGAGATTGACTGTAACCGCGCTTCCACGCGGGGAGCGTGCCTGGCATCCCACGTCAACGGTTTGCCTGGAACAATCCGTTCAGCAACCATCTGTTCGTCAGATCCCAGGTACACAAGATAAAATTCGTATTCCGGAAAATCCCCGGCGCCTTCGAAGAAGAAACTGTGCCGAATCGTATCCTGCCCGTTAACCGCCGACCCGGCGATCCCCTGGGAAGCAACAGCGGCACAAACGATCATGGCGAGGCGGGTGATTCGCGTCAGGTGGCTGCAGGCGGTCATGGGACTTCTCCGAAACGATGGTTTGGGATGTTTGACTCTTCCTGTGAATTCCCGTCCGTTGGCGGAGCCGGACATGAATTCCGGCCGATTCTGAGAAAAAGTCCCAACCATTGGCGACAGCCGATTTTCTGTGGTGAAAAACACTCAATCTATTCATCGATGAGATTCGGGAACGCATTTCAATCGCGCGCGATCAAGTCGAGTGTCAAACCGTCGGTCGACAGAGTACACCATGGCCGTACGACGCCTTGCCAGTGGGTCGATAACGCACGCGTATATGCCATCCTGCCAACAGGAGCCTGGCGCTCGACGGCCAGGCAGACACGTTGCGGCGTGGCTTTGACGGTTGCGGTTGTACAATCCCGCAACGATGGGCTAGGCTCTAATTCGTTATATCGAAACGGCAGAAAACGCCGTAAATGAAGCAAGTGCGCCGCGCCACATGGCCATGAACGAGCAAGACGAAGCCGCAACGAATCCAAATCCCGCGACCGCCCCGGCGGATTCGGCGACGGAGCATTTGCCGCCCGCGGACAAGGTTCGCACCTTTCCGCAAACGCCCGGCGTATATCTGATGAAAGACGACAAGGGCCTCGTGATTTATGTGGGCAAGGCCAAAAACCTGCGGTCCCGGGCCGGCAGTTACTTTCAAAAGCAGGCTGAACACGAGATGCGTATTGCCACGTGGGTTGGCGATATCGCCGACATCGATTTCGTGGAATGCGAAAGCGAAGTCGACGCCTTGCTGCTGGAATCGCGGCTGATCAAGGACATCCAGCCGATCCACAATAAGGAACAAAAGGACGACAAGTCCTTTCCCTACTTGCAGATCACCACATATGAAGACTTTCCACGCGTCGAGCTAACTCGCACTCCGGGTACTCGCGGAGTCAAGCTGTATGGACCGTTTGCCAGTGCCGGTTCGCTTCGCGGAGCGATTCAGGTGCTGCAGCGGGTGTTCAAATTTCGCACCTGCAGTCTCGACATCGAGGATGGAGACGAGCGTTGGCGCTGGTTTCGACCCTGTCTGCTGGCCAGCATCAAACAGTGCACCGCGCCATGTAACCTGCGTATTTCAAAGGAGGATTATCGCAAGGATATTCGGCGGTTGCAGATGTTTTTGGAGGGCAAAAAGTCGCGTCTGATGAAACAACTGGAGCAGGAAATGCAGGACGCTTCCAAAGAACTGCGATTCGAGGAAGCCGCCCGGATGCGGGATGAACTGCAAATGCTGCGTTCACTGGATGATCGCGGAGAACTCGACACCCACGCCCAGCCGGAGGTGTTCTACATCGATCCGAAAAAGGGACTGGCCGGCTTGCGCAAAGTGCTGAAACTGGCCGAAACGCCCCGCACGATCGAAGGCATCGATATCGCTCATTTGCAGGGCGGCCAAACTGTCGCCAGCCTCGTGCAATTCATCGACGGCTTGCCCTTCAAGCCCGGTTACCGCCGATACAAGATCCGCGAAGTGTCCGGCATTGACGATTTCCGCAGCATCAACGAAGTTGTCGCGCGACGCTATAGTCGTATGGCTGAAGAACAGATCGTTTTTCCCGATATCATCCTGATCGATGGCGGCAAGGGGCAGTTGAGTGCCGCCGTGGCGGCCTTTGAGGCGCTCGAGCTTGTGCCACCCACTTTGATCTCGCTGGCTAAACGAGAAGAAGAAATTTTTCGCCCCGGCGAATCCGAGCCATTGCGTCTCAGCCGCAATTCATTTGCCCTGCGTTTGCTGCAGTATGTGCGGGACGAATCGCACCGTTTCGCCCAGCATTACCATCACATCCTGCGAGGCAAATCGCAATTCGATTAATCCGATACCCGGTTCAGGAACCCATGAACGAAGCAACTCAAATCACCGGCTGGTCGAAACAGCAAATGGCTGACGAGATTATTGCCATGCTGACTCCCGGCTGCAGCCTGAACCTCGGCATCGGCATGCCCACGCTGATCGCCGAGCGGATGCCCGCCGAACTGAATGTGATGATTCATTCGGAAAATGGAGTGCTCGGCATCAATGGCCGGCCAACTCCGGAAACCGTTTCCGCCACACTGATCAACGCTGGAAAGGAAACTGTCTCGGTGGGACCCGGAGCCAGCTACTTTGATTCCGCCACCAGTTTTGGCATGATCCGCGGCGGGCACATTGATTTTAGCGTGCTGGGCGGGATGGAAGTCGACGTGGCCGGCAATCTGGCCAACTGGATGATCCCAGGCAAAAAGGTTACTGGCATGGGTGGCGCCATGGATCTCGTCAACGGCTCGAAAAGGATCCTTGTGATGCTGACCCAGTTTTCCAAAAGCGGCCAGTGCAAGTTGCGTGACCAATGCGAATTGCCTTTGACGGGTCAGGCCGTCGTCACCACAATCGTCACCAATCTGGGTATCTTTACTCCCACTGGCAGGTCGTTTCGCATCGAGAAACTCGCCGCAGGCGTGTCGCGGGATGATCTTGGAATTCCGGCATCATTGCTGGAATGAGCTTTTGATCGGGAAGGGAACAGAGTGAAACGAGCTGTATTTACTGCCGGTCTGCGAACACCTTTCGGTCGGGCGTTCAAGGGAGCCTACATCGATCAGCGACCGGATGACATCGAGCAGATATACGATCACGGTGGGTGCGCCCACTGCGGCCACCCGGACCTCGTCGAAGGCGAGCCGGACCGTATCCTCGTCGCTGCGAACCTGAGCATCCACGATGTGCCGGTCGCCGTCTCCGGCGAGGACCCTGCCGCGAGGCGGTCGGGCCAGGATGGCCCCAAGGACAGTGGCCATGTGAGCGAGGGCATCGTAGGCCGTCGTGGGGTCGTTGATCCCGGGCGAAAGCGCCTTCAGGGCTACATCGGCGAGCTGGCGCACCCCGTAAGACTCATCGTCCTGCAAGGTCCTGGTATCGCCTACCACGATCGCCGCCAGTACGGCTTGCCGCAACGCATCGACGTCATCGGGCTCAGGCCAGATTCGGCAAGCCAGACTCAAGGGCTGCGCGTAATAACCGGTCGCGGTACCCAGGATCAGGAGTCCGCCAGGCGCCAGCGCGGCAAGCAGCGCCTGGTGGTCGATCGCCTGCACCCACCCATAGTCGGCGAACCTCACTTCGAAGGGTGGCTCCGGCCGCCCGATGGGGCCAGCGTCATCCTGCCAGCCGTCCGTGGAGGTGCGCTGGACCTCCTCTAGCGCCTCGCCGGTCACCTTGTCGAGGATCGTCGAGACCTCCATCGAATGAGCACTGTGATCGATGAACGCGATGATCGACAGTAGGGCGACCAGTCCGAGCAGAACGGCGACCAAGACCGAGATGCTGGGAACCGCGGCAGTCGCGCCGTCCTCGAGCGGGTCGCGGATGGCACGCAGGACGATGAGGCAGTAGATGAACGTGCCGACGACCACACCCATGACACGC
>CAMYKF010000627.1 GCA_947258905.1 uncultured Pirellulaceae bacterium
AAAAGAACAGACGCTACGAAAACAGGCCCGGAATCATCAGTGTAACCCGTCGAGGGCAAAACCCCTGGTAGCCTTTTCGTTTTGTTGACTTCGCTGTGCGTTTCCTGGGAAAATTGGCCTTAGCTTCGTTCGTTTTCCCCACGCCGCGTGCGAAAAATGCCAGATTTGTTTCGCGGTGTTTCACTGTCGACTTCAGAATCCATTGCGAGACCTGGCATCAATTCGGAGCAGAACAACTATGATCGACCACAATAACCAGCGGTTGTCGGAATCACTCGAAGAACCTCGATCCGAAAGTCTGGAAACTGAAACCGATCGATCGAGTGCTTTCGACCTGTTTGCCGTAAAGACGACTTCGCCAGCAGGAATCCATAGAACGATCAGTGCGTCGCCGGTCATGCACCCGCCTTCCAGTCCAAACTTCCTTGCTGAAACGGACAACTTGCCAGTGCCCAAAAATGGCGGCGAAGTCCCTGCCAGGGTCGGATCCTTATCGACTCAAAACAGCTTTGCGGGGTGGGAATCACGCGCTTTTCGCGTCGCCCTGGCAGCCGATAAATGGCTCGCCGAATCCAGGCCTGCACCCATCATCGACCTTCCGAAATCGTCGCCAGTTCAACCGCCATCCCCGGAAGACCAGAATCGTTACGTGATCAACTCGCCCCGGAGCAGCGCAATTGAGTTCGCCATTAACGATCTGTCGGCGCGATTGGACGTCAATATCGGCGAAATTAATCTCTACTCTTTTGAGCAAGTTGCCTGATCAGACGGCTCGATCGGCTGCCCCAAGCCGGGCTACGGTTACACCATGGCGCTGGTGGACGGGTATCGCATCAAGCCGGAAGTGAACGGCGAATTATTCGACTACCACGGCAGTATCAGGAAAAACGAATTCTACAAGGACAACGAGTTTTTCAATCTGCCTGATACGGTGCATGATCCAATCTTTTGCGACAATCCGTGGCCGGCCCATTCAGACTTTGGCCAGCGAAGTCGAGGGGAATTGCAAGTAAATAGCGGTCGCCTGACTCTTGATGCTCACGATCCGGTTGGCGCTTCGCGTGCTGACCAGCTGTCAATCGCGTTGATTCGCGACGATGTTGTCCCGGGGCTGATTGCACCTGGTTAGCCTGTTTGCCGGCAGCAACGTCCCGTGCATTCAAATTGTTGCCAGCTTGTCTGGCTCTTGATGTGGGTTGTTGTCGCTCTTGTCGCCAGCTAGTATTCGCGACCATTTTTCTTGCAGCACAGGCGGTTTGTTGCATGTACAGGCGTCGCGCGCGCTCAACAAATTCATTCTTGTCAGCGATTCTCTTAACGCTGTTTATCGCTGGCTGCGCTCAACCCAAACAAGCTCGTCGCCTGATGCCAACTCCGCTCGGATTAGCCGCCGGACTGCGCTACCCGGGAGATCGACACGTCGATCTGCACGGAGCACCTGGCGAGGAATTGCCAATCTTTATTTTGAGTGGCCGCAATGTGAACCCGGAAGAAGAGGGACTTGATCCATTTGGCAAGAAACGCAATCGAATCCCGACATTGGCGATTGCCTATGTAAAAATTGGCGAAGGGTTGACGGCCGACGAACTTCGCGAAGAGACCGTTACCAGTCGCCGTCGCAAGAAGGCAATGGTTGAATTTTCGCGTCTCGAACTTAGCCCGCCAATCAAGGATTACAAGCCGTGGCGAGTCAAGGACGATCAGGTAAGGCATCAGGACAGTCCCTGGGTGCAAGCACTGAAAAGACAACTGGACAAAAGCCAAAACCGACACGTCGTCATATTTGTTCACGGTTACAACACGGAATTGATCGAGAACACTTTGCTCGCCGCCGAGATCTACCATTATCTTGGTCGTGAGGGTGCCATGATCAGCTTCGAATGGCCCTCACGCGCCAATTTGATGGGCTATATGGCAGACAAGGGCAACGCCACGTACAGCACCCGCCAATTTCGCGCCCTCGTTTCCAACGTTGCCAAGGAATGCGATGCCGATTCAATCACGATTGTCGGACATAGCGCGGGCTCGCCCATCGTGGTCAACGCCCTTCGGGAAATCCGCTTGCTGGACTTTGACCTCACACCGGAACAGATTCAGCAGAAGTACCGTATCAATCGAGTCGTCCTTGCAGCACCTGACATGGACACCATGGCGTTTATGAACGCCATCCACGATCGCTTTTACGAAGTAGCGGGA
>CAMYKF010000628.1 GCA_947258905.1 uncultured Pirellulaceae bacterium
GGACAAAAGCTGCCTTTGCCCGCTCATCCGGCATTCTCCCGGCGCGCCGTGATTCCCCCCCCGCGGGCTTCGCCGTGAGCTCAGCCGAACGGGGAGATGGAAGACAAGAATGCGCAAGATTTTCCCCGGAATTCGGGCCGGGACACGTCGGCAAATTTTATGTCTCGGCAGGAGCCTCGACCTTCCATTTTATGTCTCGGCAGGAGCCTCGACCTTCCATACAGTCCGATCAACCGAGCCTAACCACCTGGTGTGTAGACGTAACTGGAATCGGTACCCAGCGGGATACCCAGCCCCCAGAACACGATCAACAGCAACGACCACAGCAAGATAAGCGCCACCGTGTAGGGCAGCATGATCGAGACCAGCGTGCCAATGCCGGTTTCCTTTACATATCGCTGACAGAATACAACGACCAGCGGGAAGTAGGGCATTAAGGGCGTAATGATATTTGTCGAGGAATCACCGACGCGATAGGCGGCCTGGGTCAGGTCGGGAGATATCCCGAGGTCCATCAGCATCGGTACAAAAACTGCGGAAATCAGTGCCCATTTGGCCGACGCCGATCCGACCAACAAGTTGACCAGACCCACCAGAATGATGATGCCGAAAATGGTGATCGCACCCGGCAGACCAAGGGATTTGAGGAAGCCGGCACCCTTGATGGCCAGCAGCAAGCCGATGTTGGTCTGGGAGAACATCCAGATGAACAACGCGCAAAAGAAAGCCAGAACAATGTAGTAGGCCATCGTTTCCATGGCCTTGCTCATCCCTTGCACCACGTCCTTGTGTGACTTGACAGTACCGGCCACGACCCCGTGAACGATCGCGGGCACAATCGCGAACAGGAAGATTAGCGGCACAATCATCTGCATCAACGGCGCCCGGAAATTCAGCAAGCTGCCTTCGAAGCGCAAAGCCGAATCCTGGGGCCACGCCCACCAGACCATAATGCCAACACCAACCAGCGCCGTAATCATCGCGGCCAGCATGCCACGTTCTTCTTCCGGTTTCACTTTCTCAAACCTGGGCATTTGTTCGGGATCGCCGTCCACTTTCAGGTGCTGCACACGCGGTTCGACGATACGGTCGGTAATAAACCAGCCGACCAGCATAATCAGGATGGTCGAGACCGCCGTGAATACGTTGTTGTTGACGATGCTGACCTGCACCTCGGGGTCATACAACTGCGCGGCCGAAAGCGTAAAGCCCTGCAGCAGCGGGTCGAGCCCGCTGGGAATCCAGAAGTTCGCCGAGAACCCGCCTGAGACCCCGGCGAATGCCGCAGCGATACCAGCCAGCGGATGACGGCCGGCCGCGTAAAAAATTACACCACCGATGGGAATCACCAGCACGTATCCGGCATCGACAGCATAGTGTGATCCGATCCCCACCAGAATCAGCGTGGGAGTCAGTAATGTCTGCGGTACCACTGCAAGGACTTTCTTGATCATCACGCTGATCAAACCGGTATGCTCGGCTACGCCGATACCCAGCAACGCAACCAGCACGACCCCTAGCGGTGCAAAATTGACAAACGTATTGACCATCGTGGTCAACAGATTGGCGATGCCCGTGCCATTGACCTGATTCGCCACAACGATCGGTTCTCCGCTTGTCGGATTCTTCGCGTCGAATTCCACGTTCGACAGTGGCCAGGACAGAATCCAGACCAGAAACATCAATAACAGGAACAGGATCGCCGGGTCCGGCAATTTGTTGCCCGCAACCTCGATGAAGTTCAGGAACCGGTCGATCAGGCCGGTTTTCTTTTTGATGGAAGATAGATCCGATTCTTTGTTGCCATTGCCAGACATGCGCGCGTCCCACATCTCGATCTGTATAAATTCCGAATGGGTGAAATCATAATCGATCCGCAGTTGCCGCGCAAGCTACCGGCAGGCGGGGCACGCAGCGATTCACCTGCACCAGAATCGATTCGATCCAAAGCACGACCGCGGAGGACACGGGCAGACCGGCCTGCGGCACGGACAAGGGCAGGGCGAGCAACAACCAGTGCCGGGATACGCCAGCGCCGGGGTAGAGATCCCCTCCATTGGGACATCGCCAGCCATGGCAAAATCGCAGTACAGGGGGATCAAAATGATGTGGCGAAACCAAACCGGGTTTCCGTGGTCTTGCAGGAAGATGCGGCCCTCGCGATTTTCACCAAATCCGTCTCGATCGCGGAATTCGATCGCGGAATTTGCTACGGGCCACCCGCTCCTGCCAGTCATTGCTGCCGACCGTGGCATTGACTGTCTGCGCGCCGTCCAGCCAGTGTTCAATGCGGTTGCCGCAGACCACGATCCTGGCCTGATGCCAGACGTCCGGCGCCGCCGGCCGCTTGCGGTCGCTGGCTTCGTACACGTCGTACAAACACGCCGCCTTGTTCCGCTCTTTGGCTCCCAGGTCATCCAGCAGTTGATACTCGCAGCCCAGTCTGGCATTGCCGTACTTGCGCACGCGATACTTCACGCCGCTGTTGCCTCCCGGGGCGATCTTCCATTGAAAGTGCAATTCGAAGTCGCGAAACGTGCCGGCGTGATACAAATCGCCTCCACCAGCAGCGCGATGCAAGGCTCCGTCCTCCACCACCCAACCCGGATGCGGCTCACCATTGGCCTTGCTCCAGCCATTGGTGGAATAGCCGTCGAACAGGGGAATTGGTGCGCACCGTTGCGGTTAAAATGTCTTGGCTGTGGCTGGTTGTGCGACAATCAACCAGCATGTGCACAAGGCGACTATCCATCCCAACCGGCAATGCATTTTTTGCA
>CAMYKF010000629.1 GCA_947258905.1 uncultured Pirellulaceae bacterium
GGCTCCGGGCCGGCCCGGCAGCAGCAGTTCTTCGTTGGTATTGATTTGCCCCTCGGGCAACATGCCGATCAGATTGCCCTCAGCGGCTTCGCGAATCGCCTGTTTGGTGGCCGCCGTATCGACACCGGCGCGACGTGTGGGGATGCTTCCCGTGGACCTCAGAAACCAGCCCACCAGCGGAATCGCAAAGTACTCCTTGGCGACGAACCAATGAACGGCCCGACCGGGCATGACCTGAATAAAAAACGGGTCAATTGAACTGCGATGATTCGAGACGATGACCCCGCCGCGATCCCGCGGCAAGGGAAAGTCGCCCACGATCTGCGTCCGCCACAGAACGCGTGTCAGCAGAAAGCAGGGAACAAAAAACAGCAGTTGAAACGGCGTATAGGGGCTCCGCCAAATCGCGAAGGCAATCACACCAAGCAGTGCCAGCGTGAAACCGCTTAAAATGATGATCGTGCTAATCGACTATCCTCCGCATCTGGCAAGCAGCCGGCACACCCACTGGACGGGCGGCGGCAAGAGTTGTCGAATGTCTACCGTGGACCACGGTCTGTCAAGTATGTGAGCCAAAAAGAAAGCGATCTGATGCGATTAGGCGTCGTCAGCGATACGCACGGTCAAGTCGAGTTTACCCGCGTTGCCACCGAGATGCTCGACGCGCTGGAGGTGGACGAAATCGTGCATTGCGGGGACATTGGCGGCGAGCAGATCATCGCCCTGTTCGCCCGCTGGCCCAGCCATTTTGTTTTTGGAAACGTCGATGGTGATCGGGCGCATCTGGCGGAGGTGATCCGGCAGCATGGGCAGACGTGTCACGACCGTTTTGGCTCGCTGGAGCGGGCAGGCCGCAAGATTGCTTTTCTGCACAGCGACGATAGCCGCCGATTTGCCAGCGAGGTTTCGTCGGGCCAGTGGGATCTGGTTTGCTACGGCCATACGCACGTGGCGCACCAGGAGCGGCAGGGCAACACTCTGGTGTTAAATCCCGGCGCTGTGTACCGCGCCAATCCGCACTCGATTGCGGTGGTCGAGCTACCTGACCTGACAGCAACCCACGTGAACTTGTAAGCGATTACCCGGCAAGCCGCGCGATGCGGTTGATGGGAATGATCATCTCCGACGGTTCCGGTGCGTAGCGATACTGCATCAGATACGCATCTTCCGGCGTATCTTCGTAGAACTCTCGCAATACCGACATGGCACGAAAGCCGTGTTCGCGGAAGAAAAGTTGCGCGGAAAGATTCGTCTCACGCACCTCCAGCGAAATTTTGGTACGCCGCTGGTGTGAAAGTTTGCTAATCAACTTTTCGACCATCTGGCGGCCGATGGCACTGCGCTGGAATTCGGGGTGCACCGCAAAATTGAGAATGTGCAGCCGCGTCTTATGCAGCTCGTAAATCATGAAACCAACAACGTGCTCTTCATACTCGGCAACCATGCCGATGCAGTTGCGCTGGCGAAGGCAACGAATAAAGTCTTCTTCGTACCAGGGAAACTCGAAGCACGACGTCTCGATATCGAGCACCTCGGGCATGTCGCGCCGGATCATCCAGCGGATATGAACGGCAAGCTGTTGCTGCGAGTCCCGTTTCATGGCCTGGCCTCCTTCCATGTCGGCCTCAGTTTTTGATGTCGGTTCGCGAAGAGTATCAAATGACCGTCATGGGGCCAAGTCGAAATCGCCGAAGGGCGGCGCGCCATGATTGGCCTTCCCAAGGACGGATTTGCCACGATGACAAAATGTCCACTGATAGCACTCACCAACCTATCTTCCTTGGTTGGTTATCGGCTGCCACCAGGGCCGGTTCTTACTCGTTTCGGCCGGCTCGTCAAATCCTATGATCCCACCACGGTAAGACGCGAAAGATGTGACTGTGACGCAAACTTTAGGCAACTTTCTCCGCCCCCAGAGATCGCTCTTCTAGCTGCGCCAGCCGATGCGAAACGATGGGAGCAGGCTGAGTAGCACGATGAAGAGTCCCAAAAAACTGGGCACCAGCCACAGCCAATAGGTGATCCCCGCGACCAAAACAGCCAGTTGAGGACCGAAGGGCACCAGCCAGCCGAGTACCGCCAGCGGAGGCCAGCTGGCCGCCATCGAGGCGGCTGCGGAGTAGCCCCAGTGGCCGCGGAAGGAGAGCGGCGCGACGCGCAGAAACTCGACCAGTTGCGGGGCCGCCAACAGGG
>CAMYKF010000630.1 GCA_947258905.1 uncultured Pirellulaceae bacterium
TTTGCTCATGGCGTCTTGTCTTGCGGTCCGTCGCCTGATCGCCCCCCCATTTTTCCATGCGCTGCAGGGCGGTTACATGATCGTTGATTCTGCCCAGGTAATCCTGCAGTTTCTCCAAATCGGGCACAACGCGAGCGTAGCGTTTTTTGGACAGCGCGGGTCGCAACAACTCCAGTCCGTAACGCAGGCTCTTGCCGGCAATCCGGAACTCGTGCAATTGTTCGCTATCATCCATGTCTTCCGGATGGGCTGAAAAAAAGCGAGTCGTTTCCTGCAGCAATCTGGCCTGGGCCCACTCGGCGTAAGGTTGATAGGGACGTGGAATACCCAGCATCCGCGATTGCGTTGTTTTCCATTTCTTTTTCAATCGCTGCCCACCCTTTAACTGGTCACCGACAACCCCGATGGGTGCAATGGCCGCGCGGCGGCGTATGCGGAGTTTCTTTAACCGTTGGCGTCGAGTCCGATCATCAATCCCGCCCCCCGGCGTCAGGTCATCCATCATCACGTCCAGTTCCCGAGCGGGACCGGCGGCACGCCGAATTCGCCGCAGTTCTCTGGCGTACCAGCGACCATGTCCAGGTGGCAGGAATTCATCGAACATCACGACCGCTGCCATGGCACGTCGGGTGGCCACACGCAACTGATGCACTGCCTCCACCTTGGCATTTTTTCGGGACGCCAGTGGCAACCAGTGCTGGACCTGACGCAATTGCTCACCAATCAACTCGATGGCAACCACATGCACCGGTGTCTGCCGCTTGATATTGTTGGATGTTCTCATCATCGCGTGGCAGAATTTCCGCTGGTCGCTGGTTGTCGAGGAGTGCCAATACCGCCTGTGCCGTCGTCTGACAGAGTCAAGCTTAATTGAGAAATCTGATCAAGCTACCGGATGGCATGAATGTTTTGTATAGATTGCTTTTTCGTGTTCTGTCGTATGGTCTACACGGGTCCTCCTGAGCCCCGGTTGGCGGCTACCGCGAGTCACGGCGGGCCTGGGACCGCATCTTGCTCAGCCACTTTTCCCGCTGGTCGTGGGATACGGCGTCGATGCCGCCAAACAGAGTCTCGCGAATTGGCCGAATTCCGCTAAATCCCAGCACATTTCGTTCAAGGCTTTTCAGGCTGTGCGCTCCAAAAAACCAGCGATAGGCGAGCACCGGCATGCCCATCGTAATCACAATTCGGGCCGATTTGCCCACCAGCAGCTTTTTGGGAAACCCCTGTTCGGTGTATTCCAGCGCAACTCCCGGCCGCAGTACCTGCTCCAGAAACGCTTTCAGCAAGGCCGGCACCGTTCCGTGCCACAACGGATAAATCAGGATGATATGCCGGGCGTCCACAATCGCCCGCTGTGCCGGCACCAGGTCAGCCGGTGTGCCGGCCTGGCCTGTCACGTAATCGCGGCTGGATCGCAGTACCGGGAAATCCAGCTCTCCGATATCAAAACGGGATACGGTTCCCCCGGCGGCAGTCGCCCCTTCGACACAGGCATCGGCCAGAGCGTGGCAAAAGGTATCACTGGACGGGTCCGGATGCCCCAGAATGATGGCGACTTTTTTGGTCATTCGCTGACTCCTCCGTTGGTGTAGGATGATTTGGCAAACGTTGTGCCAGCCGCCCCGACAGGTTCCGAGGCAGTTGCCTGCGAGCGAATCCGCGCGCCGCCGCCTGGCGGGTAATTCGGCCATGGATGGCCAGCCATCAGGGCACAGGTTTTGCGGCAAATCCGACGCACCCCCCGAAACGATGAAAGGCCCTGGAGTAAGACCATGGAAGCTGCCTATAAACGCATCATGCTGGTGACCAACCGGTCTCCGTCGGCCCGCGCTACGGAACAGTCGGCCATCAATCTGGCCAAAAAACATGGTGCCGCCATGTTTATTGTGGACACCGTGCGCTCACCGTCACTGACTTCGCAGTGGCTGACCAGCAACTCGGAAGAGTTATTTGAAATGATCGTGCAGGACAAGCAGCAACAGCTCGATGAGCTGGTTGCCCAGGTTCGCGAACTGGGCATCAATGCGCGGGCCGAGGTACTGGTCGGCAAATCGTCGCAAGTCATTGTGGCCGCTGTACTGGCTGAGAAAGTTGATCTGGTGGTGCGTTACATGAAGGGCGAAAAGAGCCCGATCCCGGGCACCTTCGGCACCACGGCCCGCAACCTGATGCGCGCCTGTCCCT
>CAMYKF010000631.1 GCA_947258905.1 uncultured Pirellulaceae bacterium
ACAACCCTCCCCTCATCCCGATGGAATCGGGATTTCGACCCTCCCGGGGGGAGGGTCAGGGGCTGAGGTATTCCAGCAAATGAAAACTTGCCACTAAATCCCGCGAAGAGCCCCCTCTGGGAGAGTCGAGCCGAAGGCTCGGAGAGGGCTGGCTAATCTCGTTGGACGCTGTCGCGTCCGACGCTTCCTAAACAGGAGGTTGTCCCACGCTTCACAACCCCGTTCTCGGGAGAGGTGGGATGGTAACTTCACCCCGTCTATTCCACTTCCATTTCGCCAATCGCAATGCAGCGTTCGCCACTGCTTCCGCCCTGGTCGGCCGTTGAAACAAACCGGACTCGTTGCACATTTTCGACCGGTGCGTCCAGGCCGAAGTCGAAATCGAAATGTTCGCCTTCCGCCTCGCCCTCAACCGATTCGAGCAAATTGCCCTGGGCGTCATACAACTCCAAGCGTCCCGACGTCACCGAGTAACCTTTGCTCCACGACGGTTCCCGGTTGCCCCAGACGTTGACATGCACGACGCTGACTCCGACTGGAAATTCCACTTCGATCCACGGCAGTGAATCGTCGCCCGCGACATCGTCGCCCGCGACATCGTCGCCCGCGACATCGTTTCGTTCACTGAACCAGGAGGTCAGCTGGTCGCCGTCAAAAGCACGCTTGATCGCGTAGCCAGTCCATTCAGTACTGGCAGCATACTTCAACCCGTCGGCATGGCGTTGCAGCAGCCGGTTGGTGTTGACCAGTGACTCCTCGGCGGGTTCATCGACGTAAACGTCGGCCCCTTGCTGGGCCTGCAAACAGACCGGGGAGGCGGTGGCGACGATTGCCAGAACCAGCCAGCCGCAGCGCATGCCAAATCTTGTTCGGCCCAACATCACATGGATCCCTCAAAGTTACCCTGAGCCCGTTGCGTCAACGTACGACGGCTCGCCAGCGCCGCCGAATCCCCAAAGAGGGTAACTTCAGCAGCAGCGTTGGAAAGCCATTGTACAAACTCGGCAAGGCACTGGAGTTTTGACGCGGCCAACGATAACAAGTTTCATTCCGCCAACGCTTCCAGCCGGCAAATGGCCAAAACCAGCTGATTCCATTCGGTCAGTATGTCGACGGTATCGAGGAACCCGGCTTCATCCTTACCAAATCCGGTTTCCGAAACCGCAATTGATGGCGGCAGGCCCAGCATCGCTTCAAATACGTCATCGCGATCGATAGTGTCAGGGTAGGACCACTCCACGACATGCATTGTAGTATGGCTGCCCATCAACTGTAGAACCGCCCACAAGGCTGCGCCACGCAATGAAATGATCCGCAAGTCACATAATATTTGGCCATGGTGCTTCCTTTCTGCTCAAAACCCAATGGCGGCCACCGTTGGCTGCCATGAGTCATATCGCAGGGCCGCGGACACGTCTGGTCGCGGCGGGTAAAAAAGCACTAAAAATCCTGTCGCTGGAAGACGAAGCAGGAAATCGCCAGCATCAGGGCCATAAAGATCAAACCGCTGCGTAGCGGCGACCACGGATCATCGCGATGCGGCAATCGCGTCAGGTCAATATCCGGATTGTCCGACGCATCGGTCGACGCAGACAGGTGTGCGATCACCTTGTAGAACTCGCCGGGCTTGGGAAAGATTCGGTACAGCGGGCGGATGCCGTAACGAAACGCCGGCGTCATCCAGCCGGCCTCGGGCTGCCGCGAATCCAGTTGCCGACCGGAATCCATATCGTATCGTTGCACGCCGCGGAAGCGATCGCCGACCCACAAACGTCCCTGATTGTCAAACACGGCGGCCAGGATGTCCCCGCGCGGCACGGAATTCTGTTTCCAGCTGTCTTGTTGCTCGGCGTCGTAAACATGCAAGCGACCATCGCGTAACGTCACCGCCGCGTACCGGCCATTCGGCGAGGCGGACAGATCGCGCACTGCCGCGCGATTGTCAACGGTCTGCATCGCCACAACGCCAAGATCTTCGGGCGACACCTGATACAGACGCCCGTTGCCGAACACGACATACAATGTCCCGCCCTGGTACTGCACCCAGGCTGCCATGCGGGAGTTCTTGTGTTCCCCGATGGTTGCTGCAACGCGTGGCGCGTATTTACCAGCGGCGTCGGGTGCCAGGATGATCAGCTCGCCGACCGAATAAAGCGCGATTTCGTCATTGTCCGGATTCAGGCTGACTGCCGACGGACGGGCAGGTTGCCACGTGCCGTCCTCACTGATTTTTTCATAGTCCGAATCTCCGCGAGCACGTGAAAGCAAACCCGAAATCGCATTGGAGATTCCGTTACCCCCGGCCTTGTCATCGTCACCCTGCGGTTCGGCCTCACCCTTGTCTTTATCCTCGTCAGCCTCGCCGCCATTGGCCGGCGTTTCCTTCTGGTTCTCCTCGTCCTTGCCCAGCCAGCGGAACACGGTGCCCGATTTATCGACGACCAGCTGGCCAAATCGCGGCGACCACAACAGCCCGGCGGTGGCGGCCGGCAGGCGTCCGCGGTCACTGGTGCGCCAATTGTCTCGCGCATCGGCGGAAGCCAGTTTTAGACTGCCATTGGTCACCACATCGGCGATGCCCGAATTCACCACAATCAATTTGTGCGCGTCCCGGTCAAACAGCGGCCCGGGCAGGTCGGGCAACTCGTCCAGCCGGTCAAACCAGGCGGCGACGGCAAAGCTGGTTTCTTCGGGACTGGAGTCGCGGCGCTGGAACGGCTGCCGCCAGTCACTGCGAGTGCGGTCCCACACCAGATGTTGTTGCAGCAGATCTGCCATGGCCACATCCTCATCCTGCGCAGCCAGCTGGTGCGGAGCCGTGTTGTAAAAACGGTAATCGAGCAGACCGTAGGTATAGCCGATGACAAAACACACGGCCCAGAACAAAATCGCAAACGTGATGCTGAGGATGGCGCTGCGGTACCAGATACCGGCCAGCACCGACACCGAGTAATACATGGCAAACGCCAGCACATAGACCGGGATGCTGAGCAGGATCGCGCGTTCCCAGATGCCCAGCTGAATCCCCAGCCAAAAATAAATGCCGGTAAAGAACAGGGCGGCACACAGAAAAATAAACACGCAACCGCCAATGAACTTGGCCAGCAGCAATCCCCAGCGATGCACAGGCTTGCTCAGCAACAGGTTCAATGAACCCGGCTCCAGCATTTCCGGAATGAAGGACGCGGTCACCAGGATCGCAATAAAGATCCCGATGGACACCACGAACTTGTCGAAGAATCCAGGTAACTGGCTGGTTACGCCACTGGCGAACTCGGCGTGCGAGATGTTGGCAGTGAAAGCGGACCAGTGCCACGTGAAGTAATAAAAATCCAGCTGCGTGGCACCCGGCATCGCGATGTCACGACGCAAGGCGGTACTGAGCAACAACCGATTCAGTCGGCGGTTCTCAATCTCGGGCAGCTTGTCGACGCCCTTGTCGACCAGTGTGCGGGCTTCGTCGACGAGGCGTTTGCCGCGAAAGGCCTCTTCGTCGTACAGCGTGCCGCTGGCCAGCAAGTCGTTGAATTCAGCAACGAGTCGCCGATACAGTGCCTGTCGAGCGGGGCCTGATGATTTGGGATCATCCGCGTCCCCACCGCTGGCCCGTGTTTCCAGATCGGCCTGCAACTCCGGCGACAACTTGTTCCAGATATGGGCGACCGCCGCCCGTTTACCCGATTTGCCTTCCTCGACCAAACGCGTGACCAGCCGCGCCGGTTCGGACACGCCGGTTTCCAGCGACAGTTTCCAGTCCAGTTGCTGGCGCACATGCAGCGGAGCCAGCACCACCAGCACCAGTACGATCAGCAACAGCACGATGTACAACACACGCGAGCTCATCGCTGCTCGAAACGAATCGATAATCACCGCCAAATAAGGTCGCAGCATGTTTATTTCTTGTGCACGATTCGCTGAAAAAAATGAAACAGGGGAAAGACGGTCGTTCAATTCGGTTTCTTGTCGGCCACAATTTGCAGAAAGGCATCTTCCAGCGTGGTGGCCTCGCGGCCGAGACGAATCAGACTAATGTTGCGTTCCCGCAAACGATCCACCGCAGCATCGACGGATTCCTGACTGGTGAATCGGGCAGTCACCACCACGCGTGTCTGGCTGGCTTCACAGCTGACCATTTCCGGTGCGTCGCCACCCCCACCGGTTAGAGCTTCGACGACCTGATCGCGGTCGCCGCCCAATTCCAGCACGACATTCAGCCGACTTTCACCAGCCTGTTGTTTGACAAAATCCCCGATATCGTCGACTGAACCGCAGTAACGCAAGCGGCCCACATTCAATATCGCCACGCGGTCGCACACCAGTTCAACTTCCTGCAACAGATGACTGTTGAGAAAGATCGTGACGCCCCGGTTGCGCAGTTCCTGCATCAACGTGCGCATTTCAGCGCGGGCGCCGGGGTCCAGTCCGTCCGTCGGTTCGTCCATCACGAGCAATTGCGGCTCGTGCAGCAAGGCCTGGGCCAGTCCCAGTCGTTGCAACATACCTTTTGAATACTTGGTAACACGATCGCCGCCGCGTCCGCCCAGTCCCACGAATTCCAGCAACGAATCACGCTTTTCGCGAATCGCTGACAACTTCATGTTGTGCAGATTGCCGTAGTAATCCAGAGCCGTGTATCCGGTCAGATGCCGCGGGATACGCAATTGCTCGGGCAAATAGCCCACCCTGCGACGCCCCCTGCGGCTGCCGGCAGGTAATCCCAGCATCGAGGCATTGCCCCCCGACTTGCTGATAATGCCCAGCAGGATTTTCAGGAAGGTCGTCTTGCCAGCGCCATTGGGACCAAGCAGACCGAACACTTCGCCCTTGCCAACTTCAAAGCTCACGCGATGCAGGGCCGGGTATTTCTTGCGAAAGATCAGCCCGGATGTATACGTCTTGCTCAACTCGCGGACCGCGATCGTGGGCTGGTTTTTGGACCCGGCACCCGGTGGTTTGTTTTGGTCAGAGGGAGTGGTCATTCCTGGCAGCGCCCGGTGGCTCGATTCGGCTCTGAAGACGGATTCGCCCGAAGCTGTTGAATATTGCGGGCAACGTTGACAAAAAGCGACGTGCGGGTTTTGACGCCAATGGTACCCCGCGCCGCTTTTGCCGACAACGACCGCACAATCGGCGGGTTACTGTCAATTTGGTGTCTCTTCCATCATTTGCGACCTAGACTTGAGAAAGAAGCGTACCAGCGCAATATCGTGGGCCACACCCGCAAGAACGGTTCGCCCCGACCGCCATCTGTTCTTTTCCAACGAATCTTTTCAAACGAGGCATCAACGATGTTACGCAGTTCAACCCGCGCGGCCACACCCGAACTTCAGGCTTTTGTTGACGAGATTGAAGACGAGGAAATGCGCTGCATTATGCGAGAGCGTCGCGACGCCTCCCGCCTGGCCATTACCCGTGAGGTCCAGATCGAAATTCGCGGCCAAACCGGCGTACGTCACGAAGCGATCACGCGTGATATCTCGCGTATTGGCGTCGGACTGCTCAGCCAGGTTCACGTCGAACCCGGCACCTTGGCCAAACTCTCAATCGACCGACCCCGGCGTCGACCGTCGGTTGTGTTGGCCGAGTGCCGCTGGTGCGACCAATTCGGCGACTCGTGGTACCTGACCGGCTGGCACTTTATGGCGGTCGATACTCCCTGACGCCGGGTCGCCACACACAGAAAGAAATAGTCCGGCAAGTCGCAGGGCCGTGGTGAAGTATCGCGGGCGAGCAAGCGCGGGCGAGCAAGCGCGGGCGAGCAAGCGCGGGAACCATCGCTCTGGAATCACGCCGGGTGACAGGGTGGTTGAGGGGATTTGAACCCCCGACCCTCGGAACCACAATCCGATGCTCTAACCAACTGAGCTACAACCACCATCTTGAGACGGTCAGCATGCGGCTTTGACCGCCAAAGTGTAACGCGGTAAAGGCCGATGTCCGTTACCAAAAGCGGACCAGATTCTAAACCTGCCGTTTTGCAAGGTCAACAAGAACCCCGTGTTGGCCAGGCTCATTCACTGCTCTGGTATAATAAAATCCGGGCAGATATTCGCGGAACAGGTAAGACAATTACATGAGCAAGCTTGCAGACCAATGGTTCGCGTCGGGCATCTCCCCGCGAGCCAAAACCGGATTGTATTTGGCCATGTGCCTGCCAGCTTGTCTGCTCGCCTCAGCTGCCGGCCAGGCAGCAGCGGCGGCCATCCCGCCTTCCCCGGGGCATGAGGTTGAGGCGTCACAGGACGAGTCAGCCGAGTCCCTGCGTGCCAGGTTCAATCAGCAACTGGAAGGGCTCGCCCAGTGGTGCGAGGAAAATGGACTGGACCCATTGGCCAGACGGGTGCGCGGCAGCATCGTCAAACGTGATCCGTCTCGACAATACATCTACATGCCCCCGGCACACGGCACCACCGCACCCGCGGGTGCCGACGATTTGGTGCAGGAATTCCACAACCGATGGAGCGACATCAAACGCGAATTCGCCAGCCGTTTGCTGGAACAGGCTCGCCGGGCGGCCGAGCAAGACCGCGGTGCCGATGCCTATCAATTGCTGCACGAAGTCCTCGTGCATGATCCGGACCACCAGGAGGTGCGTCGTATTCTCGGTTTTCGACAGCACGACGATGCCGGCTGGATACGCTCGGCCCGCGCCACACGAGCCACCGCAGGCCGCACCCGCCAGGAAATCATGGGCTGGTCCGCCGGTACTTACCACGTCATCCAGTCACCGCATTTCATGATCTACTCCGCCGCGGGGCCACAGGCAGGTGTCGATCTGGCCGCCCAGCTCGAACAAACCTACTGGGTATGGCGTCAGGTCTATTTCAATTACTGGTGCAACACAAACAAACTGAAATCGTGGCTGGAGGGAGCCAGTTCGGACAGTTCCAGCAGCCGCCGTTACGACGTCATTCTGTTTCGTGATCGCGAGCATTATCTGTCGGATTTGGCTGATGTGGCTGGTATCGAAGTGTCATCCGGTTACTACAACGAAGACCGCAAGGCGAGTTTTTTTTACGCCGCCGCTGATCCGCCGCTGGATACCTGGCGGCACGAGATTGTGCATCAGTTGCTACAGGAAAATTCCAACTCCCGGGCCACCGTAGCCCAGCGTGGACATGCCTGGCTGGTGGAAGGCATCGCCATGTACTTTGAATCGCTACGCGAATATGACGATTATGTGACGCTGGGCGGTCTGGATACGGTGCGACTGCAGTACGCGCGGTTGCGAGCCAAACGCGAAGGCTTTTACCTGCCGTTGGAACAACTGGACGGGATGGACCGTCAGGAACTGCAGCGTAGCGCCGATGTGCGCAAGCTTTACAGCCAGTCGGCAGGCATCAGCCAGTTTTTGTTGACGGTCGACGGCGGCAAGTACCGCGAAGGCTTCATCGAATACATCAAACAGTTCTATCGCAAACGCAAGCTAAACACTTCCCTGGCGGAATTCACCGCACCCTTTGATCAACTGGACCGCCAGTATGCCGCTTTCCTGGAAATGGAACGCGAGATGTGGCAGCAGCACCCCGAGGATTCCGGGCAACCCGGTCTGGCCATGGGCCGTAGCGGTATCAAGGATGAAGACCTCGCAAAATTGGTTGGCTGGAGCGGCATTAACTGGTTGGAGCTGTCCGAAAACCCCGTGGGCGATGCGGGAATTGGCTACCTCACACAATTGCCCGAATTGTCGCAGTTGTTTCTGGATGTGACGGGCGTGACCGACGCGTCCGGGCCGACTTTGGCTGGCATGACCACGCTTCAAGAACTGGACCTGGCCAGCACCCGTTTTGGCGACGAAGGCGTAGCCCAGCTGACCGGCTTGCCGAATCTGCAAGTTCTCTGGCTGGCCGGCAGCCGTGTCACCGACGCCAGCATCGACAGTTTCCTGGCGATGGACGAACTGCAACTGCTCGATATCCGGCAGACGGATATCACCGATGCGGCAGTGACACGACTAAAAAACGCCAAACCGGATCTTCGGGTATTGAAGTAGCGTGCCGACCGCAGAAAATTTTGACAAGGGCAGGGCAGTTGCTAGACTGGATTCGCCGGTCAGGACTTCCTGCTACCCCTTCCCGTCACACCGCTCCCTTCACGATCCGTCTCCTGACTGCCGGTCATTGTTGCGTCCAGGGTTTGCAAATTATTGGAGGGGAATTGTCATGTTCAGAAAGAGACATCTGTTCGCGATCATCGTCGGCGTCACGTTGCTGTCCGCATCTTCAAGTCCCGTCGCATTGGGCCAGGGGTTCGAGCAGGACCAGGCGGAGCCCGCGACGACTGCCACACTCGGACTTGCCGGACATTCATGGAATCGGCGTGAAATGAAAATCGAGCTCGTGCTCGAACAGGAATCATCCTTCGACTACTTTGAAACACGTCTCGGCGATGTGCTCGACGAACTGCGGTCCAACTACCAGATCCCGATCATCCTGGACGCATCCGTCACTGACGTGGATGTCGACGAGGAGAGGCTGATCACTCTTGACCTGTCGGACGTGTCCTTGCGTTCGGCCTTGACGATCATGTTAACACCCATGCATTGCAGCTATGTCGTCAAGGATGAAGTGCTGTACATCATGTCGCAGGACGCAGAGCACGAACATCTATATCTGCGAGTTTACGACTGCAGCGACCTGATGAGCCACATCGGTGAGCAAGGCTCCAGCGAAAAACTGCTCGACGTGTTACGGACAACGATCAACGCCGAGACTTGGGAGGTCAGCGGCGGTCCGGGCAGCGTGGCGGAAATTGGCGGCAAGCTGGTCATTAATCAAAACAGCGACGGACATCGCAAGGTTGCCTGGTTGCTGAAGGCCCTGGATCGCGAATTCACGGACCGGTAATCCCGGGGACGAAACCGTTAAACACCCCGCGCCGGTTGGTTACAATACAAGCCGGCGTTTTTTGTTTAATCTGTCGGCGGGAGTACAGCCCCTTGGACTCGGACGAACCGAAATTTGCTCCGCGACTGGAGAACATCGAGACACAGTGGAGCCTGCTGCAACGCGCGCATCATGGCACGCTGGTCAGCGGTAACGATGCGCGCAAATCGCTGGTATTGCGTTACGCCTCGGCCATCCGCAGCTACGTCAAGGCTATGACGGGCAACGAAGCCGACACCGACGAGTTGTCCCAGGACGTGGTGGTGCGGCTGATGAAAGGTGATTTTGCCGGTGCCGACCCCGATCGCGGACGCTTTCGCGATTTGCTGAAAGTCGCCGTGCGTAACATGGTCCGCAATCACTGGGCCAAATCCAATCGCCGCAAGGGAGTCGATTATGATTTGGCGCTGGCGGCCGACGAAGTCGAAACTGGCGACAGCGACGATCCCTGGCTGGATGGTTGGCGCAAAAATGTCATCGATATCGCGATGGGGCGTTTGGAGACATACCAGCACCAGCATGACGGCAACATCGCACACAGCGTGCTGAAACTGCGAATGGACTTTCCCGATCTCGACTCGACGGCGCTGGCCGAAAAGATCTCCGGGGAACAGGAGCGGGAGATTAATGCCGCCACTTATCGCCAGCAACTTCGTCGGGCACGCATCCGCTTCGCCCAGTATCTGGTCGAGGAAATCGCCAACGGGCTGGATGACTCCGACCCGGCTCGCGTGCAGGAGGAGCTGATCAGCATCGGTCTGTATGAACACATCAAGGATGTGCTGCCCGAAGAATGGCGCGAAAAAAACGGGTAAGGCCTTTTCCGTCAGGCCTCACCCGTTGTGATTTTCTGTAAGGTCCCTCGTTGACGCTGCGGGTTCCCGGTGCAGGTCGGTTACTTGCTGATCTTGTTACCGAAGGCCTTGGACAAACCACCTTGTTGGCTGTCCTGGGCGATCAGTCGGTCGCCTTCGCGGTCAACGGTTTGCAGCGTGTTTTCGACGAAGTCGCTGATTTCGGAGATGTCAACGCCGTTGCTGACCAGGCGATCGTTGGGCATGTAGGACTGCGAGATGCCAACCAGCTGACCTTCGTCGTTCAGCATCGGGCCGCCACTGTCGCCGGGGTTGATTGGAGACTGAGTTTCCACAACCTGCATGCGATTGTCACCAAGATCCTTGAAGTAGTTGGCTCGCACGTGACCGTTGGTGTAAACCCACAGGGCGTCGCTGGAGCCAGGGTTGCCGATCGAGTGCACAATCTGGCCGGGTCGGGCAGAGTCACCAACCTCGATGGCTCGTACGTGATCAGGTACCGATTCCAGTTGCAACAGGGCAATGTCCCGTTCGCGATCGACACTGATAACCGTCGCCATGATGGCAATCTCATCCACGTGCGAACCGTACCAGGTCTTGTCAGCGATGACACGATTCTTGTCGATGACCGGGAAGAACACGGCTACTTGCTGCGATCCGGCAACCACGTGTTCGTTGGTAACGACCAGACGCTGCTCCTTGTCGATCAGGACGCCGGAACCGCTTGCACCTGATTGCGGGGCTTCGATATAAGCGGTCGACAGGATGGCGGAGTCGTAAACGTTTTCGTTGGCGTTCATGATGCCGGTCAGGCTCAGCGTTGCCATCAGGCACAGGGTCAGGCGGGCTCGGGTGATGATGGAAGCGTTCATGGTTCTGTCTTTTTTGCGGGGGTTGTCTTGGTTGCCGTTGTTTTTTGGGTTGGCTGTCCGTTGCTTTCATCTCCATTACCAATGGAATTGCCGTCTGTGACAGAAACCGGCAGATTTTCGAGACAGGGGACAAAAAGGCGGGAAAAAGGGGAGAAATGGCCGCGAACGAAGGTCCGCCAGAGCCGTCAATTCCGGGGGGCCCGATGAAGTCAGCGGCTGCGGAAGGCCATCGAAACCAGACGGCTCTGGATACCTCACAAAACAAAAAAAGGCCGCCCCGGCGAAAGGGCGGCCTGAGGGGTTCGGAGCGGGACGGAGAACGCTCCGAGGGGGGCTGGGCGTGGTGGTCTAGCTGCGGACAAAAACCATTTCGTTACCGTTGACCGTTAAGGTGAACCGGGTGTCGCTATCGAACCGAATCTGACCCTCGATTTGCTCGCCGGCGTCGTCCTGCATTCGCAACACATCGCCGTTGATGGCGAATTCGCCAAGGAGCGGCGATTCGCCATTACGCAATTCAAACCGGTTCTCGCTGTTCATGATCAACGTCAGCGACTGATCCTGATTGACCCAGGTGCCGCTCAGCCGCTGGCTGCTGTGAGCGGTGGCCCAGGCGTGCGGATCCCATTCGTCCCACGTTGCCAGTGCGACATCGGCCATGGTGTTCAGCTGGTCAATGATCTGCTCATTCCGCATTTGGTCGTTGATGTGGATCGCACCGCACAGCTCAATCATGCGGGAGTTGGCGTCGTAGTGAAAGAAAAAGTCGCCGTAGGCACCGTTGAGTTCCAGCATGTTGAGGATCTGCGGGAGGTAATTGTTGCTGAGGTTTTCGTCCAGCTGAGCCAGGCGGTAGGTGCACCACAGGAAACGACGGCTTTCCGTCAAATACACGGTCGTGGGGAAGTCGCGATTGGAGTACCGATAGTCGAAATCCCAGTTGCCTTCGCCCAGCTCCTTGAGTT
>CAMYKF010000632.1 GCA_947258905.1 uncultured Pirellulaceae bacterium
TCGAAAACGCTCTAACAGTACTTCTGTTCCCATTCGGTCAAACGTTGCCGAATCTCTTCGTCGGGAGGCAGGTGTCCTTGTTGCTGCATGCTTTCGAGACCAGCAGCCATGTCGGCGAGTTCGGCCTCGAGCTCCATGCTCACGCTAGTGCTTAGACGATCGACAAACAAGACGCCCTCCAGGTGATCCGTCTCATGTTGCACGACTCGCGACAGCATGCCATTGAATTCGCCGGTGATTTCATTGCCACTCAGATCATACGCGGAAAAGTGGATCGTCTCCGGCCGCTTCACGGGGGCGTATACGCCAGGAATGCTCAAACAGCCTTCTTCCTGCTCTTCGTTTCCCCGCGGGAGGCTGATGACCGGATTAATGAATACCTGCTCTTCCCCTTCGGTCGCTGACGCCGCCAGATTGATGACGAACAAGCGTAACGGCAAGTCGACCTGGTTGGCAGCCAAGCCGACTCCGTTGGCTTCGTACATCAGCTGGAACATTTCCTCGACGATCTGCCGCAACTGCTTATCGACGCGGCGCACCGGCTTCGATTTGTGGCGCAAGGCTGGATGGGGATAGGTCACAATTCGCACGTTGGATCTCCAGAAGCGGATTGGAATTATATGAGCGATGGCAGTTTTTTCGTAGCCGCAAATCACCGGTTTCTATGGCGTGTCGCCATTGACTGTACCGGACGCGGCGTCGTTTTCCCCGAGCCTAAACGACGAGACGCCGCTACAGGAATCCGAACGCGCTGCAGGGAGGATATCGGCAAGATTTGCCGAGCCCCTTCAGTTTGACTAACGGTCCAGCTTGTCCTAGTTCGTCAAGCAGCCTTCCCATCACGACAAGTGCTTCATACGATACAACCAGCACGCGATCAAGAGACAATCTACCAGGTCACACGTGGGATGAGACAATGGCTGGCCCCAGAAAAATTCTGATGATTGTCGGTGACTACGTGGAGGACTACGAATGCATGGTCCCGCTGCAGATTCTGCAGACCGTAGGGCATGTGGTGGACGTCGTTGCTCCCGACAAAAGCGTGGACGATACGGTAGTCACCGCCGTCCATGACTTTGAGGGCGATCAGACGTACAGCGAAAAACGTGGCCACAACTTTCGCGTCACGACCGAGCTCAGCGACATTAAGGCGTCCGACTACGACGGCCTGGTACTGCCCGGTGGCCGGTCGCCGGAATACTTACGGCTGAATGAACTGGTGCTGGACATTACCCGACATTTTTTCGAAGCCAACAAGCCAGTCGCGGCGATTTGCCATGGGCCGCAGATTCTGGCCGCCGCCGGTGTCCTCCAGGCGCGGACCTGTTGTGCCTATCCGGCTGTGGCCCCCGAACTGGCCGCCAACGGTTGTGAGTACATTTCGCCCAATGAATATCTCAACAACGCCCATGTGGATGGCAATCTGGTCACCGCACCGGCCTGGCCAGCTCAACCAGCCTGGATGCGAGAATTTCTGGTCCTGCTGGGAACGCCGATCCACGTCGCTGAATAAGCCCAGGCACGACGGCGTGACAGCGAGTCGCTGAAACGAGCCGGCGAACGGCCCCAAAAAACCGAACAACACGCGCTACCAGCGGCGACAAGAGAATCTGTTTTGCTCTCTGGCGTGTCGCCATGGAAATAGAACAAGTGCGTTTTCGAAGTCTAGCTCGACTTGCTACTTTTATGCTCGAAAACGAACCACAAGAACGATGCGAAAAATCAACATCCTTCCGCACACCAACAAAAAACCCCGCACCAGGCGGGGTCTGCACGTTTTTGCGTTGGCCTGCAGAGTCAGAGTCAGGCAACAAGTCGAGTGGGGCTGCCCTTGATCGAGCCCAGGAACTCCTCGACGATCCGCACATCGAGCGCCGAAGCCGATTCGGCCTCGGGGTGGAACTGCGTCCCCATCGCATGCCAGTCATCCTGGGTACATTCGATCGCTTCCACGATGCCGTCGGGACAGCGCGCGGTGACCGCGAACCCCGGCGCAACCTCATCGACGGCCATGTGGTGGCGGCTATTCACGCGAATCTCGCCGTCGCCATAGACGCGCTCCATCAGCGAACCAGGCACCACGACCAATCCGTGGCGGTGAGCCGGATCCTGGGGATCGCGATGCGGCAGCGCTTCGGGGACATCCTCGGGTATGTGGAGGTGCAGATTGCCACCCTGCGACA
>CAMYKF010000633.1 GCA_947258905.1 uncultured Pirellulaceae bacterium
GGAAATGCCGCCGCGCAATCCACCCCAGACCAGAACCGGCACGGCCCCTTTGGTAAACTCCTGACGCAGCCGCAGGGCGGTCAACGGCGCAGCAACCGCAACGAAGCGGGCGAACAGAACGATCGGAATTGCCGCCGCCATCAACCAGGCAACCTCGCCCAAAATGGTGATGACGATCACCTCGAATCCGATCAATAGGAACAGCACTGCGTTCAGGATCTCATCCAACAGCGCCCAGAAGGTCTCGACATGTTCTCGGGTTTTTTCGCTCATCGCGAAACGGGTACCGTGATTGCCGATCAGCAGACCGGCCACAACAACGGCGATCGGCCCCGAGACATGCAACCCCAAACCGACGCTGTAAGTCAGCATTACCAGGGCCAGCGTGATGATGACCTCGAGATTGTATTCGTTAATCGATTTCATCGCGCGATAGGCGATATAGCCGGTCGCCAGCCCCAGCACCGCACCGCCGACCGCTTCCAACAAAAACAACTCGATGACGTCAAGCGCCGTGATCGGGGCCGCGCCGCCAGCGCCGCTGGTCGCGATCGCAACCATGATGGTAAAAACGACAACCCCGACACCGTCGTTGAACAGGCTCTCGCCTGCGATCTTGGATTCCAACGATTTCGGCACCTTGATTGTCTTCAGGATGCCCATTACGGCGATCGGATCGGTCGGCGATATCAGCGCGCCGAAAACCAGAAATGCTGCCATGGTCAAAAGCTGTCCGGCGCCTTCCATGAACTCGCTGATGAAGTGGATGTCATGGCGGTAGGTGTTGCCAAAAACGGCACCCGCCACGAAAGCCGCAATAAACCCGTTTCCGCCGACAAGCTCGGACGCGATGAAACTGACAAATGCAGTGGCCAGAAAGACGATGCCCTGGGCGCTTTCAACGATCCAGTCGCGCTGCTGGGCATAGTCAAGCGCACGGGCCGCGAGCCAGCCCAGAGCGATCCCAACGATCGGTCCAAGGACAACCTGGGTAAACGCCATGAGCGCCAGCCCATCTGTTTCGTTCATATTGGTCTAGGCCAGAATTGCCCCCAACAGGACAAACGGCAGAACCAGCCCGTCGTTCAGACCGCTTTCCACGTTGATGGATTGGCTCAACCGCTCGGGCACATCAGCGCTCGACACCACGGTTTGCCCAAGTGCTGCATCTGTGGGGGTCAGCACTGCCGCCGTCAGCAATGACAGGGCCAGACCACTTTCCGGCGATAGGTAAAAAACAAACAGCGTTCCCAACGCGATCGTCGCGGGCATGCCGATGACCAACATCCGGAATGGAATTGCGAATGTGGTCTTCAGCCGAGAGAAGCGGACGTGGCTGGCATCGGAGAAAAGAACAAGCACCAGCGTAATCTCGGCCAGCAACCGCGCTGATCCGCGCAGCTCTTCAGTGGTGCCCAGAGAGTGGGTCACCGGCGCACAGACATAGCCAATGGCCACAAAGATGATCGGCAGCGTCAGTATTGTTTTGGAGATTGCCTTGGTCAGCAGCGAATAGGCGACGATGCAGACCAGAACACCCAAGAGGATCAACTCAATATTTGGTCCCATATGCCCCATGATCAGCCCTTTGCCACAGGGGTGGCGCCTTGGGCGAGCTTCAGCCGGGTCCACAGGTTCATGTTGATGACAAGGGCCGCAATCTCGGCGACCTGCTTTTCGTCGAAGAGCCCACGCAATGTATCGTGCAGGGTGGGAAACCCTGCCAGTGCATAATCTGTCAGGCCTTCGCAATAGGCGAGCGCGGTTTGCTCTGCTTCGTTGAACATTGTGCTTTCGCGCCAGCCTGCTAGATGCGCGATCTTGGCGGCCGGAACGCCCTGATCATGGGCGGCCTGTGTGTGCAGGATCAGGCAGTAAGAGCATGGGTTCAGTTGCGCCACGCGCAGGCGCAGCAGTTGCGCGAGTTGCGGCTCGATGCCCAGTTCCGCCGTGTAGCCAACCGATTTGGCCATCTCTTTGGCAATGCCATGAAACGCGACCAGATCGGGGTCGAAACGGGTGTTTTCAAAGGTGATGTCGTCCAATTTTCAGCCTCCCAGATTGAATTGCGTCCGCCATTCCAGCCGCGTATTGGCCACCCGTCGCAAGAACGGACAGGTCAACCGGATATCATGATCGGTCGTCGTCAGGTGCTCGAACACCTCAGTCGAAAAACGTG
>CAMYKF010000634.1 GCA_947258905.1 uncultured Pirellulaceae bacterium
CGCTGGAGCCGTTACCCAAATGCAACGTGATTAGCCGCAACTCATCAAGTGGCCGTTGGAGGAACTCCGCAGCGATTTCAGCCGCATATTTGTGGGAGATACCGTGAAACCCAAATCGCCGAATGCCATACCGCTCGGCGACCGTTTGATCAATCGCGTAGGTCGTGGCACGTCTTGGCATGCGTGCATGGAAAGCAGTGTCGAATACCGCAACATGCGGCACGCCAGGTACCAACTTCCGAGCTTCCCGTATCGCGGCCAGCGCAAACGGATTGTGCATTGGCGCATCAGGTACGTGGCGAGATATCGCATCCAGCACCGTGTTGCTCACCTCCTGAGAGCGCTGACATTCGATGCCGCCATGTACAACACGATGTCCGACAGCATCGATCTGGTACTGAATCAATGATGCAAAAACTGATTCAATCGCTTGCCGGTGTGTTTCATGGAGATCGCTTATCTTTCCTCCAAGACGCTCACGCTTGCCATCAATCACCACATTTTGTCCATCGTCAAACAACGCAAACTTGACGCTCGACGAACCGCAATTGATTACCAGGATGTTCATCTAATTTGTGTCATTGGTTTCTCGATTAATGATTCCGGCTTTATTGCTCGTTACTCCTGCTCATGCCAGGCGATATCGGCCTTGTCGGCCTGCCAATCGGAATCCCAGAAACCAGCGGCCACCAACGCGGAAGTGCCCCGATCCAGGTAATCGGCAGATACCAGCATCAAATCCGGAAAGGCAATCCCGGAAACAAAATATTTCATTAAGTTAGTCGATCGCAGCCCTTCTATCCCGGTTCCACCGACAACCCCAACCAAATTTTGTGTACTGTCAGGTTTAGGATAGACAAACAAGGTAGCTAATCGCGGATCATCGACGATTCGATCACCAATGGAAGCCTGCTTCCGCGTCAATTGAAGGGGACAGTCGGCCAGCAGAATAGACCAAGCCCGGTTGGTATCCGAATTTCCGTACAGGATCACATTTCGATCAGCATAATCCTGCGGTTTAAATTCACGATCCGAGATAACATCCGCCGAACCATTTCCCCGATACCAAAACGTTTCCGCATCGTAACGGGCCTTGTTCAGCGACCACTTATTTTCTTCTGCGGTACCGCCCGTTGAGTAAACCAGGACAAATTGGTGATCAAAAGCCGACTTGAAAAGCCCAAAACGATGTGGGCCTTTGGCATGCTGTGGCTGCTCGCCGGATTGCCACGTGTCGCCCGTGCGGCGGAGCCAAATCGTGCCGCCCGTCGTTGTTAGGCTGTCACCATCCAGCTCGATTTCAAATTTTCCCGGCGAATCGTCACCGATCGTTTCGGGCAGATCGAGCTGTAGCAAGCGAGCGTTTTTCGTTTTGCCAGTCAAGGTCTTCGCCGAACGGTTCAGCGTCAGCTGGATACGACTGGGGTGAAGAGGCTTGAGCTGGTCGACGATCGTGGCCCAGCCATAACGCGCCGAATTACCGGGACACACAGTTGTGAAATCGATCTCGTTTAGTTTGTCAGCGGCAGTCAATGTGTGACGCCGGAAGAATTCAATCATGGGCGGCCAATCCACACATGGATTTCCCCACCAATGCCCGGCACCGGGTCGTTCGTAATAACTGAAATCCGGGTGAAACTCGGCAAGCACTTTTCGCATTTGCCGGGCTTGGCCGACCGGTACGTTGTTGTCGCGGTCCCCATGCAACACGTAGACACCCAACCCTGCATAATTGTTCTTCATCAACAGCGTGTCGCTGGGATTGGCGGCCCGTTGCAAAATTTCCAACACCGGCGATGGCTGCGCTTCCCGAGCTCCGCCAGCGTAGGTCCAAAAACTGATCCAACCTGCACTGGGACCAATGGCAGCGAACTTGTCGGGAAAATGCGCGCCCAGTTGCCAGGTACCGTGGCCGCCCATCGAGTGTCCGCTCAGGTAGGTTCGGTGCGAATCGATTTCCAGATGCCGCGCCGCATCTTTCATGACTTCCAACGCGTCAATTCGACCCCAATCTTCCCAATCGAATCCAAATGCTCGACGGTTAGTGGGTGCGACCACATGCATGTCGGGCTTGGGTTGATAACAACCAGCCTGCCCACGCCCTTCGACTCCCGCACCATGCAAGGACAGGATCAGGCCCGGTTTAGGTTTCACAACCTGGTCTTGCGGGTTA
>CAMYKF010000635.1 GCA_947258905.1 uncultured Pirellulaceae bacterium
CTGCCGCGCGACGTTGCTTCCAGTGAACCGTTTCAGTTTTCGGTCCTTGCTTACGCCGATATTGCTCAGCCAGCGGTCGTCGTCATCCGACGCAATGGAGTTGAAATTGCCAGTCGACAGGCGGATCTATCGATGGGAATCAACCGTTTGATCTTTCGCGACCGCATCGCCGAAGGTGGCCTGCATCAGTACACGGCGCATCTGCAACCTGCCGGTACCGGGCCCGTCGCTGCCGACCCGGTACCGCAAAACAACCAGGCGGCCGCCGTTGTGCGTGTTAAATCCGGACCGCGATTGCTGCTCGTAACCCACGACGGCAGTGCGGGCAACCTCGGTCGAGCAATGGAATCGGGCAGCATTCCCTTTGACGCCATCTCGCCGAACCAGTCGCCGATGACACTCGATGCGCTGGAAGGCTACCGGGCGGTCATTCTGGAAAACGTCTCGGCCAATTCACTCGGGCGCGTGCGGATGGAGCGGTTGCGTCAGTTCGTTGAGGACCTGGGCGGCGGTCTGTGGATGACCGGTGGCCGGCAAAGTTTCGGCACCGGAGGCTATTACAAGAGTCCACTGGACGACATCCTGCCCGTCGCGCTGCATTCGGTCGAGGAGACACGTCGCACGCGGTCAGCGATTGTCGTGGTGCTGGACCGCTCCGGCAGCATGACCGCGCCGGTGGGCGGCGGCAAGACGAAAATGGATCTCGCCAATCTGGGCACTGCCGAGTGCGTGCAGATGTTGTCACCCGAGGATATGGTCTCCGTCATTGCGGTGGACAGCACGCCTCACGTTGTGCAGGCCATGACACCGGCTGCCAATCCGGCAGCAATCGGTTCGCGCGTGCTGCAAATCCAGAGTATGGGCGGGGGCATCTTTGTGTATTCCGGCCTCGTGGCGGCGGGTCGACAGTTGCTGGCCGCCGAGGATTACAAAACTCGCCACGTGATTTTGTTTTCCGACGCTGCCGACAGCGAGGAGCCCGGTGATTACAAGAATTTGCTGGAGCGTTTTTCCAATGCCGGGATCACGGTCAGTGTGATCGGATTGGGATCGGAAACCGACGCCGATGCCGAATTCCTCAAGGACATTGCCAAACGCGGCAACGGCAATATTGAATTCACTAACGACCCGCTGGACTTGCCGCGTTTGTTTACGCAGGACACGATGAGCATGACTCGCAACATGTTCCTCACATCGACCAGCGAACAACGACCACAGGGGTTTGCCGGTCGCATTTTGCCGGATGTTCAATTGCTGGGTGAAATTGATGCCAGGCAGTTGCCCGCCGTTGACGGTTTCAACCTGACGTTTCTCAAGCCGGATGCCACGCTGGGTATCGTTTCGCTCGATGACAACCAGGCACCGATGTCAGCATTCTGGTATCGTGGACTGGGACGCGTCGCCGCGGTGACGGTGGAAATGGATGGAGACTACTCCGGCCAGCTCGCCACCTGGGACGATTACGAGTCGTTCGTGATCACGCACGCACGCTGGTTGCTGGGTGATGGCCCGCTGGATAATGTCTACGTTTCGCTCCGTCAGGACGGTCTGGATGCGGTTGTCGAGGTCGAACTGGAACCCGATCGGCCCAACGAGCAACGCGGCATCACCCCGGATCTGGTGATTGTCCCGCCCGGCAACGAACGTACAGAAATCATCCGGCCCGAGTTCATCTGGACCGGGCCAAACACCCTGGAAGGACGATTCCGCCTGGGGCAGCAGGGTACATGGCGAACGCTGGTTAAAATGGGCGACCGCCAGTTCGCGCAGGGGCCTGTGTTGTCGTTGCCTTATTCACCCGAGTACATGCCACGCGAAGGGTTGCCCGGCGGGCACGAAACGCTGGAAGCAATGGCCGAAATCTCGCAAGGCAACGAACGCATCAATTTGCTGGAATTATACGATGACGTGCCCCGGCTAACTTACAACCTTCGCTCGCTGGTGCCGTGGCTGTGTCTGACGGCGCTGCTGCTGTTGATGGTCGAGATTGCCGGCCGCAGATGGAGTTGGTGGGAGCGTCTGGCGGCGTGGCGAGCAGGTCGAGTGAGGGAAACGGCGACCGTCGAGCACGGCGAGACCACCAAACCGCGACGTGCCAGGGCAGCACGCAAGCGAAAAAAGGAACAGGTCCCGTTGGAGCCCGAGGCAACGACGCCACCCTCCACCACGGCC
>CAMYKF010000636.1 GCA_947258905.1 uncultured Pirellulaceae bacterium
AGTTGCTGCTCCTGCAATACCCAGTGGATATCGGTATCCGGCAGCACGTCTCGCACCTGCCCGGCGCCATGACCGATGACGACATGGATATCCATGGCATGCAGCGCGCGTGCCGTATCCAGCACATGCGCCAGCAACGGCCGCCCACCCAGCGGGTGCAGCACTTTCGGACGCGCGGAATTCATGCGGGTGCCCTGGCCAGCGGCGAGAATAATGATGCTTAGTTTCATGCGGGATGAATCATCAAATCAATACACGAAGTTAGCGGCATTAATTTGTCAATCTGGAATGCGGGCGATCATAGCATGACCACCGGCTGGCGGTTCAGTGAAGGACCGGTGCCTGCATGGCGGCAACGCCATTTTCAAGCTCGTCCGGCGTGGCATCGCGAATATCGACCACCTTGATCTTGAAAGTGATGACCTTGCCGGCCATCGGGTGGTTGCCATCGACAGTCAGTTTGCCGTCTTCGATATGGGTCACGGTAAATGTTTTGGAATCGCCCTTGTCATTCATCATTTCCACCTGCGCACCAATGCGGTGAAATTCAGGCGGGACATTGGCAAGCTCATCCGTATAGGTCAGATCCGGGTCATGTAGTCCGAAGCCCTCTTGCGGTGTCAGGGACACTTCGACGGTATCGTCAATGACGCTGCCATCGAGTTCCTCCACGACCTTTTCAAACAGGTCATGTTTGCCGCCGTGGACATAACTGATCGGGATATCGGACTGTTCCAGCAACCCGCCATCCTTGTCGACAATCGAATAGGTGAATGACACCACCTTGTTTTTCTCGACGAACAGGCCGGTCATCAGCTTTTTGCGCGCAGCTTCTTGATTGCGGCCAGCTGTGCCCTGAGCTCGCGTTCCAGACGCCGCCAGCTCTCGAATTTCTGGTCATCGCCGATGGCTACCAGTTGCGAATTGCTCATCCAGGAACTGCCTTCCAGATGCAATTGCACATCCATGGTTGGCATCTGCAGACTGTCACCCGACCAGCGCGATTTCGGGTCCAGGCGAATGGCGATATCGGCCAGGATGGGTCGCAGTCGCTGGGGGCTGAGGTTGTAAACAATGATGCGCGGGCGCATTAACAGCACAATCAGGGAGACACACAACCCGTAAAAGGCGATCAGCAGCAGCCAGACGTAGGAGCCAAACCGGCCGGCGGCGCTCTCGGGAAAAAACAACTCCATGGGGCCGGCGATCATCAACCCGGAAATAGCAATTCCGATGGCGGCGGCGTCGCGAGCACCGGTGGTCACGAACGGGCGACGCCGCAGACTGACTAGTCCAATCAGCAGAAAATAGACGCCCAGCGGCGCAACCATGATGCAAAAATGAAGCGGATCCATGTTCTCTCTTGCTGCATTTCCCCGTGGTAAATCTCGAAGTGGTTTGCAGCGTCAGGCCCGGGTATCGCAAGTCTCGTGAGGGTGTCGCAAGTCTCGTGAGAGTGTAGCAAAGCTCGTGAAAGATTTGACCGCGTCCATCCCGGCGAAGCACCGAGTATATCAGGAATTGGCAACCGCCGAACCGCCGCCCGCCTGCATTATGCTGAAACCGATGATGCAGGCCGTCAGGCTGACAATGACATTGCCAAATACGTTACCGATCGCCGCCAGTTGTCGTTGATCCATCCACAACTGCAGCGTCTCGCCGGAAAACGCTGAAAACGTCGTCGCCGATCCAAGGATGCCGACGCCGACCAGCAAGTACACGGGTTCGATATTTTTTTGCACACCTGCACCCAGCATCGCGCCAATCAACAGCCCCATGCAAAAGCTGCCAATGCCGTTGGCAATCAGGGTCCCCCATGGATATGCAAAACCAAACAAACGGACACTGATTATGGAAATGGTGAAACGGCAAACCGCGCCGATGGCACCACCGACCGCCACCAGCAGAAATTTCAGGAGCATATCACAGGTTGGATTGGCACTGCGTGGACAGAGTTTCCGGAACGGGCAGATGCCAGGAATGTATACTACCAGTGGCGTTTCTTGAAAGGCTTGTGTCGCTTGCGGCGTCGTGACTTGCGGCGAAACAAATTACTCCACCACTTGCGGCGCTGGGCGCTTTTCCAGCTGTCACGTCGTTCGGACCACCGCGAAAGCAAACCCTCCCTGGGCTGCGATTTTGCAGGCTTGCTGGCCTCCGGTCCACGAATAATATCAAATCGCCCGATGCGCGGCGTGCCGCAGCACACGCAACGGTATTGGCCCACAAAGCCAATCATGCCCAGCGTCAAAAGCTTGCACAACAGGCGGTATCCAGCGCCGCGGATGTTCAGGAAATGGTATTCCTTGCGACAACACTTCTTGCAATAGACATGGCAGGTGGCTTTGGAACGCGAGCCCTCGGAATCGTGCAGCATGTCGTTCATCAATGGCTGAAAGACGAGATAAACGCTAAATCGCTTGATTCTAACCCAAAATCGTCGCTTGGCCACGGATATTGGCAGCGGATGGGAGTGGGGAATACCCATTTTCAGGCATCGCATGCCCTAAAAACGGATGTATTGGTCGACACTTCGTCCAATTCCCCAGTCACACTAAAGGCTGTCCATAGAATATTGGAATCGGCCCCATTTCCAGAGCTCAGTAGCCCAAGGGTCCGTCGCACCGCCGAAAATTTGCGGTAACCGGCCACTTTTCGGCTGTGCCTTCCAATCTACAACAGCTCCCGCAACACGGTCTGCAGGATGCCACCGTTGCGGAAGTACTCGATTTCCACCGGCGTGTCGATTCTCACCGCGGCCATAAATTTCGTTTCCTTGCCATCCGCGGATAGCGCCGTAACTTCGATTTTGCTGCGTGGCTGCAGGTCATTGTCGAGGTCAGGAATATTGAACGTTTCGGTTCCATCCAGCCCCAGAGATTGCCAGGTGTTGCCGTCGGTGAATTCCAGGGGCAACACGCCCATGCCCACCAGATTGCTGCGATGGATTCGCTCGTAGCTCGCCGCAATGACTGCCTTGACGCCCAGCAGCAATGTTCCTTTGGCGGCCCAGTCGCGACTGCTGCCAGTACCGTATTCGGTTCCTGCCAAAACGACCAGCGACGTACCGTCTTCCTTGTATTTTACGGCAGCGTCGTAAATGGACATGACTTCGTTAGTCGGCAAATAGGTTGTCCACCCTCCCTCGGTGCCAGGTGCCAGTTGATTGCGAATCCTGATGTTCGCAAATGTGCCACGCACCATCACCCGGTCGTTGCCGCGGCGCGATCCGTAACTATTGAAGTCGCGGACATCGACGCCGCTTGATTTCAGGTACCCGCCAGCCGGACTATCCTGAGCGATCGAACCGGCAGGCGAGATGTGGTCGGTCGTCACCGAATCCCCCAACAGGACCAGACAGCGAGCCCCCATGATTGGCTGAATATCAGGCGTTTCGGGCGTGATCTCAGTCATAAAGGGAGGTTCCTGAATGTAGGTGCTGCTCGCGTCCCAGTTGTACATGTCGCCCGAAGTAACCTCGATGGCGTTCCACGTTTCGTTGGAGTCGAACGCGTCCCCGTATTCCTTGACATACATTTCCGCGTCGACGCTGGATTGAATTACTTCGTCGATCTCGGACTGGGCAGGCCAGATGTCGCGCAGGAATACTTCATTGCCTTCGCGGTCCGTGCCGATCGGCTCGTTCACCAAATCGATATCCGTCGTACCCGCCAGGGCGTAGGCCACCACCAGCGGCGGACTGGCCAGATAGTTGGCGCGGGTCAGCGGATTGACACGGCCTTCGAAATTGCGATTGCCGCTGAGCACTGCTGCGGCCACCAGATCGCCTGAAGTAATCGCTTTGGCCACCGGTTCCGGCAACGGTCCGCTATTGCCAATGCACGATGTGCAGCCGTAGCCGACTGTCTGGAAGCCGAGTTGATCAAGCGATTTGTCCAGTCCCGCTTTCTCCAGGTAATCGGTAACGACCCGCGAGCCGGGGGCAAGGCTGGTCTTTACATGCGACTTGACGTCCAGTCCCCGGGCGACGGCGTTGCGGGCCAGCAATCCGGCGGCCACCATCACGCTGGGATTGCTGGTGTTGGTACAACTGGTGATCGCTGCAATCACCACCGCGCCGTGTCCGATTTCGGACGACTGGCCGTTATCCTCGACAGTGGCCGTGGCGGTCAGGTTGTCGGCGTCCAGTGCAAAACCGCGTTCCGCAATCGGCGCGACCAGTGAATGGTGAAACGACTCTTTCATGTTTGACAACGCGATCCGGTCCTGCGGCCTTTTCGGTCCGGCCAGCGACGGTTCCACGATGCCCATATTGAGCGAAAGTGTTTTGGTGAACGTAGGGACTACCGAATCAGACTCGCGGAACAACATTTGTTCTTTAGTGTAGCGTTCGACCAACGTGGCTTCGGCATCCGTCCGCCCGGTGCGTCTGAGATACTCGACGGTTTCGCTGTCGATCGGGAAGAAGCCCATCGTGGCGCCGTATTCCGGCGCCATGTTGGCAATGGTGGCCCGGTCAGCCAGCGACATGCGGGAGACCCCTTCGCCAAAGAACTCAACGAACTTGCCAACCACGCCTTCGTTTCGCAGGATCTCGGTCACGGTCAACACGAGATCGGTCGCCGTGGTGCCGACTGCCAACTCGCCCGTTAACTCAAAACCGACGACCTCAGGCAGCAACATATAGATCGGCTGGCCCAGCATGGCAGCTTCGGCCTCGATGCCACCAACGCCCCAGCCCAGCACACCCAGTCCATTGATCATCGTCGTGTGACTGTCCGTGCCGACGAGCGTGTCGGGAATGGCCACGGTTTTGCCATCGATTTCGCGCAGAAATACGCACTTGGCCAGAAACTCCAGATTCACCTGGTGCACGATGCCTACGTTGGGCGGCACGACGCGAAAGTTGTCAAACGCCTGCTGGCCCCAGCGCAGAAACTCGTAACGTTCCTTGTTGCGTTCGAATTCCCGCTGCACGTTGAATTGCAAGGCACCGGCCGAGCCAAACCGGTCCACCTGCACGCTGTGATCAATCACCAAATCGACCGGAATAAGCGGATTGATTTTCTCGGGATCGCCGCCCAGTCGACTCATGGCCGAACGCATGGCAGCCAGATCAACAACGGCGGGCACGCCCGTAAAATCCTGCAGCACGACGCGGGCGGGCTTGAAGGGGATTTCGACTTTGGCCGGAGCAGAGGCGTTCCAGGTAGCCAATGCCCGCACATCGTCTTCGGTCACCGTCTTGCCATCGCAATTCCGCAGGACCGATTCCAGCAACAGACGAATGGAATACGGCAGCTTCTGCACGTCACCGATTCCCTGATCCGCGAGACGGCTCAAGCGGCAGATATATGCCGAGCCGTCACCGGTATCGAAGGTGTCGAGCGTTTGAAACAGGTCGCTGGTCATGGTCGAATTCATGGCTAATCCTTGAGCGGCAATGACCGGATGATCGCGACGGTGCACCGGTGCGGCCGGCGACACGCGCAAGATCCCGGCTATTTTCGGGTGGCACTGGCTCGGCCAGTGTGCGTGTTTTGTTCGAAGTCGTAGCCTAGTTTCCGATTCGCACGCGTACATGTCAACGCCGGACGCGGAGCCGTCGTTGTGCTTATGTCATTTGCCGAATCCGGCTACAATCCCGGCTTTCCAGTTGAGAAAACACGCTTCGCCATTCGTTACCCGTCCTGCGCACGGCAATGATGCTCCAGCTGCTTGCTTCCGCACCGCACGTCGCTATCTGGATCACCGTGATGTTTGCGCTGATCCTCGTGGCGCTGATCGTCACCTTGGCGCTGGAAGAACAGATTCATGCCAAAAAGTCACTGATCGCCGGTCTGTTTGCCGTGCTCAGTCTGTTTCTGGCCACGGCCATCGGCATTCTGCCTTTTCAAAAGGTAGCCGTGGGCACGTACAGCGCCGAACCGACCGAAGCGGTCACAATCGTGGAACTGGACGAAGAAGGCAATGAGATCAAAAAGATCCTGGTCGAGCCTGATGCGGAAGAAGACGCCGGCGAACCGGAAGAGGCCGGCGAACACCCCGATTTGCACATCGAGGGTCATCGCATTTCCATGCCGGTCTACATTCCCGGTGTCGACTGGAGCGTCATCGTCATCATCATGGGCTCGGCGCTGTTTGTGGAAGTCACCAGCCGCTCGGGGCTGTTCACATGGATCGCGATCCGCGTCACCAAATTGTCGGGAGGCGATCCGCTCAAGCTGCTGTACTTCTACGGCGTGATGACCGTGGTCTTCTCGGCCGTGCTCAATAATGTCACGGCGATGATCATCATCGGCTCGCTGACCGTGGTGTCACTGCAAAAGCTTGACAAGTGGGACCTGTTGCCCGGTTTCCTGTTGATCGAAGGCCTGCTGACCAATGTCGGTGGACTGCTGACGCTGATCAGCAGCGTGCCCAACATCATTGTTGGCACAACCGCCGGAATCGACTTCATGACTTTCTTCATCAAGTCGGCCCCCTACGTCGTTGTGGCCACGTTTCTGACGCTGTGGATGGGCTCGCGTCTGTTTGGCATTCGCGGGCTGAAAGGTGCCGACGAGATTCTGGCAGCCAGACAGGAAGTTGAGGGCTTCGACGAAAACGACGGTGTCGAGAGCTGGCGGTTTTTCAAATTCTCCGTAGCCATGTTGCTCCTGTTTATCATTCTGATCGCCGGCACTTCGGCGCTGCCCGTAATCAACAAACTGGGGATGGGTTACGTGGCGGCTTCCATGGCCATTATCATGCTGGCCGCCTTTCGCTCGGAGGTGGACAAGTTTTACAAGGCGGTGGACTGGGACCTGATCGGGTTCTTTATCGCCCTGTTCGTAATTATTTATGTCATGGAGCACGCCCAGGTCCTGCATGCCATGGGCAAGGGGCTGCAAATGGTGTTAAGCGATATCCGCGGCACGCCGCCAACGATTCAGGATTCCAGTGTTTTGCTGGTCGGCAGTGCCGCGTTCAGCAGCGTAACCGACAACATCCCCTTGTCAGCCATGATGGCCAGTATCCTGAACGACTTCGGAACTCCCAACACTTCCGGTCTGTGGTGGTCAGTGATCTTTGGCTGCAACCTTGGCGGAAATCTGACGCCCATCGGTTCCGCTTCGACCCTGGTCGCCGTCACGATCATGCACAAACACCAGGTCGCCATGTCATTCGGCAAGTTCGTTGTGATGGCGTTTCCTTATGCCTTGATGCACATCGTGTTGGCCATCGCCTACGTGGTCCTGTTCCTGCGCTAAAGGTCGGGCGTCGGTGATGCGCCGTTTATCCGTGGATGCCCGCATCGGTGGGCCCCGACCCCAGGGTCTTCCAGCACCCTAATCGCAGGACCCCGGAACAGGTTTCCATCATCAAACACGTCAGGACAGACTGACCGGACCCGTTTTCGAACAAATCCGCCGCTTTTGATTATGAGAATCGGCGGATTAATGGCCAGAACGAGTAGTTCGTCCGACTGGCCACTTCGTTGAAATCACGAAGAAATTGGCGCGATGGCGGCCATGCCTGCTGTTCTACCGAATCTTCGGTTGGCAGATCAATCACGCCTGGCCACAGCATCAGTTCCTTTCCCGAATCAGCCCCAATGATTTAACGTAACGGGAACGGTACATCCAGATTCCGTAGACAGGCCGGCCGTCGCCGCCCAATCGCTGACCGGTTCCCGAGGCCGGTGTGCCGTACCACTTCGAAGTGTATGAGCGGCCTTTGTTGAAGCCCCTGGGAGTGATTTCCATAAACACAAACTGCACCCCTTTGACCCACTGGTCCGCGTTTACATTGATGGCTGCCAGGGCGTATCCCTCACGAGCCATGAGCGATTTGCTGTCGGTCGCGTGCTCGTAGATCGGAGCGATGTTGGCAATCACCTTGCCGGCATTGGTGTTAACCTCGATTAAATCGATACCAATCACAGGCAGTTTGGCGGGGTGCACGATGAAACGCCGCTGACCGCGATCCTGACCCGCCGATGCGCTCAAATAATGCGGGGCAAAATTCATACGACAACGCGGGTGGATACTGGAGTCCATCAGGTTTTCAAGGGAGCGGACGTTTTCCAGAAGGGTTTCGTTGCGCGCCTGTTGCTGCTCGTCCAGTTTGATTTCTGGCACCACGGCGCGGGACGGCGCAGCGTCCTCGCCGAGCCGCAGCGAAGTCACAAACTTCTCGCTAACAGGTCCAGGTACCCGCGACGATGGTCCGGTGACCCGAATGTGCACAACCAGATCATCCATCAACACAAAACAGCCATCGACGGAACGCGCCGAGTCGATGATTTGATAGCTCCGCCCCGGATGGCCCGAAACTGAAACCGAATGCGTGTGCTCGATATTGCCGATCGCTGACTGAACGTCATCCAGAATCCGACGATTGGTCTGGTCGGCACTGGCCGGGTAACGGAAAACACCGAGTGCAAACTTCTGATTCTGAACCGAAGCAGAAATCTCGCGAACCCTGGCATTTTGCCGATTGACTCGCAGCCGCGACTCGCTGGTGGTCGGCTGTCCAAGAAACTGTGCACTGATGTTGAGATCGGGTACGGCCACACGACGCCATTTGTCAGCCGGCGAGGGCAGCCCCATTTCGTCATCGTCGAATCCTTCCCAATTGGGCCAGGTGCCGATCCACGGGCTGCTGACGCGTGTCATGTCGATGGCAAACTGTTCTTGTTCGGTGGCCGGCTGGACGACTGGCATCTCTTCCTCGTCGGATCGGTTGCCACCAAAAACCGAAGCCATAAACACAATGAACACGAATGCCGCACCTGCTCCGCCGCCGATCAATGACGCCGCCTTGAATCGTCGCAGACTGAACGCCAACAAACCGGCTCCCAGCAGGCCCAGCAACAAACCAACCGCCTGGCCCAGCGTACCGGCTCCCTGAAACCGCGCGACCTGCGTTCCCAAAACCGGCAGCAAGTTCAACACGATACCCAGCAGCAACAGGAACCCGCCCAGCCCCAAACAGATTCTTTCCACGAGCCCGAATTTGGCGGTTGACGATTGTTTTCCCCAACCCGCGGGCACTTGCCACGCAGCCGGGTCGGGAGGCGGCGGTAAGGGCTGGTCTGTTGCAGAGAGCGCATCCGCCGGCAATGGCGTCTGGGACAAATCGTCATCGGCAAGCGGTGTCAGTGATTCGCTGACAGTATCTGCCGGCTTGTCCACTGGCAGGAATCTCGGTGCCGGTCTGCCGGGTGACGAGTCTGAAAGCTGGACGTAGACCTGGAACTGTGCAGAACATGCCTGGCATTGCACCAATTGACCGGCCAGATGTGCATCCACCTGGTAAGCCTGTTGGCAGTCTGGACAATGGACCTTGATTTGCGTCACAGATTCCCCGAACGATCCCTGAAGACGAGCTCCGGCAAGCACCTGACCGAATTGCGCAGCAAGCGGAAAGGACCCTGCATTTTACGACGCCACACATTTGCAATTCAAGAATTCGGCGGCTGCACGATTTCTTTCACGGTCAATGAAACCACCAGTCGCATGATCGTTAAAACCGTTACCCGGCCGGAAAATCAGGCTTCACGCGGTTCTTCGGTCACCGGAACGCCTTCGATCGGGTTTTCGGCCGGTGTCTCTTCTTCTTCGCGCTGAATGGTGGTCAGTTGGGAAGGACTAGCCAGCGTACGCCGCCAGTAGTCATGAGCCTTCTCCACGGCCACGTGCAGCAACGTACCTGGCGGGTATTCGCCATCCTGGAACTCCCCGGCCGGGACTCCTGTCATCAGCTCGATTGCTTCATGAATGGTGCTGACGGCGTAAACCTGGAACTTGCCCTCGCGGCAAGCATCCACGATATCGCGTCGCAACATCAGATCGCCCGCATTGGACTGCGGGATAACGACGCCCTGTTTGCCGGTTAATCCAAAATAGGCGCAGGCATCGTAGAAGCCTTCCACCTTTTCGTTGACGCCGCCGATCGCTTCCAGATGACCGTGCTGATCGATCGCTCCGGTCATGGCCATGCCCTGGTGAATGGGCTTGTTAGTCAAGGCACTGAGCAGGCAAACCATTTCGGCACCGGAGGCCGAATCGCCATCGATGCCGCCATAACTTTGTTCGAACGCCAGCGATGCGCTGAAGGCCAGGGGATGCGGCAGCTTCAACAGGTTGCGCAGCAGGCCGCCGAGTATGTGAAAACCCTTGGTGTGAATCGAGCCCGACATTTTCGCAAAGCCCTCGATATTGATCAGCCCGGCCCGGCCGGGGCCGATCGAGGCGGTGACCCGCGCCGGGAACCCGTAGGTCAAGGGCCCGGCCCGCATCACAGCCAGACCGTTAATCTGCCCGACGACGTCACCATCGGTTTTCACGATGATCGTGCCGCGCTCGACCAG
>CAMYKF010000637.1 GCA_947258905.1 uncultured Pirellulaceae bacterium
TGACCAGCGTCGATGAAACCGTGCGTCATGGCCCGGCCCAGCCCCCGGCTGGCACCCGTGATCACAATGAAACGGCTGTCAGGCATGGCTTGCTCAGGCGACAGATACAAGGCGGGGGCGTAAGGTGCTCGACAAATTCCAAATGCAAGATCTGCACCGGTTAAGGCAAGGCCTGCTTATGAGTCGCGTTTCCTATTCGTCCGCTTGTCCGCTATTCGTCCGCTGATTTGCTTTTTCGTTGTTGAGTGCGGATTTTGTCGATCATCGCACCCAGTCGACGATTCAGCGTTTGAATCCCGTCGGCCAGGGCGTGTTCGGCTGAGGGACCACGGACTTCAACACTCACAGGTTGCTTTTCGGCAGGGCGGGCTTCGAGCAGGCAACGAATGTCGCTAACACCGCCCTTGGAGTTGCTGTTTTCATCGGTCAAATGGACTTCCACACGTGTGATCCAATCGCCATATCGGTGCAAGGAATTGGTGATCTCGCCTTGCCAGTGCTGTATCGAGTCTGAATTCAAATCGACTTGATTGTCGCTATTGATGATTACCTGCATTTTGATTGATCTTGCAAAGTTTGATTTGTGGTCTGCCAAAATTGGACCCGGATTCTACACTGTTGTTTCCCGGTCGTCGATTGACCGCTCGTGGCTCAAGCAAGTGTGGCAAGCACGAGAAAACTCGGAGCGAATGTAGCCTGAGTGGAAACATTTCGGGAGTGCTGTTTTTTGCTGCCCGAATTTTTGCAAATCCGGCTACGTCATTTCCTGATACCCGAATTCATGCAAATCCGGCTACGTATTCCCGGATACCCTCCTCGGACAAGCCAGCAGTGGCACCCTCGCACGGCGTGCTTGTTTGGGAATTGAATTCGTCGTGCAGTTTGATTCGTCGCGGTTACGATCCAGCGATCACGCCTGCGTCCTGCTGTTCCGTCATGTGCCCGTCTTCCATTTCGTAGATCCGGTCAAAAATATCCAGCGCGCGGTGATCGTGGGTCACGACGATCACTCCGGCACCCTGTTCGTGAGCGACCTTGGCGAACAATTCCATCACCTGTCGGCCTCGATGACTGTCCAAAGCGGCCGTTGGTTCGTCGGCCAGGATCACATTCGGATGATTGGCAATCGCGCGGGCCACGGCAACGCGTTGCTGCTGACCGCCGGAAAGCATAGACGGTAAATTGCTGGCGCGATCGGCAACACCGAGGTAATCCAGCAGTTCCATCGCTCGCTTTCGCGCGGCCCGTGAGGTGTATCCGTCAAGTTCCAGCAGGACCATCACGTTTTCAACGGCCGACAGAAACGGAATCAGATTCGACTTTTGAAACACGAACCCGATATGTTTGCGACGGAAAGTGCGCAAGCGGGTTTTGGCAACTGCACCGTCAAGGACCAACTGCCCGCCAATCATGACCTGGCCGGATGTTGGCGGATTTATCAAACCGACTGCGGTCAAAAACGTGGATTTCCCGGATCCACTCGGCCCCAGCAATGCGATGACTTCGCCCACGGCAACATCCATGGAGGCATCTTTCATCGCCACGACTTCGGTATTGCCGCTGCCATAGATTTTGGTCAGACCTTTGGTCTGAATGGCCAGTTCCATGTGTCCGCTCCCTAATCCAGTGCCTGGTTGGGTGTTACTTGCATGGCTTTCCAGATGCCCAGCAAACTGGCCAGCAAAGAAATCACCGCGACGGCAAAAGCCAGTTGTACCAGGTCCTGATTCGTGATGATGACGCGTCTGGGGAACAGCGGGAACAATCTCTGTCCCAGCAACCAGGCAATTCCATATCCAAACACCCCCAGCAGCATGGCCTGTTGCAGAATCATGCCGAGAATCACCCGGTTGGGAGCTCCGATGAGTTTTAGCAAGGCGATCGACTGAATCTTGTCGAGCGTCAGCGTGTACAGAATCAGTGCCATAATAATGGCGGCAATGACGGTCAACAAAACCCGGAACAATCCAATTTGCTTCCGCGCTTTTTCCACCGGACCCCGCAGAACCAGGTCTTGCTGCTGCTTGTGGGTGAATACCGATACGTCGCCCCAGGCAGAAATCGTTTCGGCAACCTCGTGGACATCCGCACCGGGCAAGACCTTGACCACGACCGCGCTGATCTGTGGTGGTCCCAGCGGCGGTAACTCGGAACCAGGCAGGGCGGCTCGTTCCAGTAATAGCGGTTGCAGTGTCCCGGTTTCACTTTCCGCACCGCGCGCAACACGGGCCTCCCGTTCCAGGCGAATGGCTTCGCCCGGTGTATCGAACTGAACGGCCTGAGCATCGGCTACCGTAAAGAATGCCACCCCGTCACCACCGGTACCGATCATGTTTTGAGTCAGGCCGACGACCGTATAGATGTCCTTGCCCAGCGGCAATTGTTCGCCCAGCGCAAGACCGAGCGATTTGTCGGCGATCATTTCGTAGTGGTTTTGGGCGATCGGGCGACCGGCAACCAGCGGGATCCATTCACCCTTGTCGGTTGGCCAACTCAAGCCCAACACAGCGATGCGCAGCGGTTGGTCATTTCGCTCGCGCTGGATAGTGTGATGAACGAATTCGCGCGATGATTCGACACCGGGTACCGCCAGCGCCCGATGGACAAGATTGCGCGGCACTCGAGACACTTCGGCCATCGGCCCTCTCGTGTCCCGTTGCACAATCCACAGATCAGCATCCACACTGTCGATCAACAGAACCGCGTCGTCGATGATGCCGCGGTAAATGCCTCCCATTCCCATAACGATCATCAACAACATACCGACGCCGATCGCGGTCAGGGCAAAACGACCGGGGTTATGGCGGATGTCTTTGGCGGCAAGGTTCATGGCTGCACAATCCTTTGGCCCTTTCGAAGAAGTCTGTCCGGATCGGCCGCAACGATCACCTGCTGGCCAGCTTCCAGTCCGGAAACAACCTCGAGTTGATCGCGGCCACGCAATCCCACTTCAACCGGTTGCCAGGCGACGAAGCCGCCTTGATTCAAAAACACTCCGGTGCGACCTTCGCTCAGAGCGAGGAATCGAATCGGGATCAGGATGGTGTCGGGCTTTCGCTGCGTTTCAATATAGACTTCGGCCCGTTGACCGACTGCCCAGTTCCCGGGCAACTTCCTTACCGAAACGTCCACGATAAACTCCCGCGTTTCGCGGTCGGTTTCCTTGCCCAGCCGGGCCACCTCGCCAGGCAATTCCGTGGTTGATTCTGAACGAAAAATGACACTGGCTGATTGCCCCTGTTTGATGCGGGACATTTCTGTCTCGTCCACCCAGGCACTGATCCAGAGTTCGTCGGTCGAGATTAGCGACAGAACCCGAGCCCCGGCGACAACCACATCCCCGGGATCGCGAGTACGGCGCACAATCAGTCCGTCAAAGGGGGCCACCACTCGGAGCAGCGTCTGATTCGGCAATTGAAAGCGCTTCGATCGCCTTGTCGAGTTCATCGCGACTGACGGCGTTTTGCTCAATCAAAGTACTCAGCCGATCGTAATTCGATTGGGCTTGTTTGAACGCGGCAGCCGACCGTGAAATGTCAGCGTCCAGCCGCGTAATCGAGGCCCGTTTGGTTTCCACGTCAGCTTCGGCAATGGCAACTTGCTGCAAGAGCTCTGCGTCATCCAGTTGAACAAGCAGCTGGCCAGCTGTGACCCGATCGCCTTGATCAACGCGAATTGAGCGAATCCGTCCGGAAATTTTTGCACTGATCGTGGCCTGAACGCGGGCTTCCAGTGTGCCGGTGCCCATCACTTCGGCGACCGCTTCGCCTCGTGCTACCTGGTGGATATCAACTTTAACCGGTTGAAACCTGAACCAGTAAATGATGCCGCCGATGATTCCGGCAACAACGGCGATCTTGACAAGCGTCCACAACCATCGGGGTGCGCGTAAGTTTTGTTTCATGTGCTAATCCATTGCCGGTTCATTTAATGCCGCGATTCCCAAAATTGGCAAAGTGGACACTGGCGCCTCGAATTCCGTGCAGGAACCATCAGTCGACGTTGACACGATCAAGGAATTGGAACAGTTCATCAGTCGCTGCCTGGACGATTACCATGTGCTCGACGCTTTTGAACTCAAGAAATTCCGCCTGCGCGTCCGCTTCCTGAAGATTCCTTGATAACGCGAGTGCGCCGCGACGTCCAAAATCCAGTTCTCCGGCCGCGACAAACCAGGGTGTGCTGGCCAGCTGTGCAAAATCTTCGGCCTGGCCGCCACCTCCCAGCACCACAGCGCCGCGAGCCAGATCGGGATTCAGGGCGACCTGCCGCACGACCTGGCCACCGCCCATGGAATGCCCGACCAGAAAGACCCGCGAGCGGTCCACATTAAAGAACTTTTCCAGTTCGTCCAACATCTCGGAACAATCCAATGCCAGACGACCACTGATTTGGCGCGGTGCCACGACTAGCCAGCCACGTTGAAGCCCCAGCGTTACACAGCGTCCGGCTCCACACGTCTCGAAGAACATGTTTTCGCTGCCACCGGCACCGTGAAACAAAAATAATACTGGAAGCCCGGATTCGGTACTGGCCGGGGCCCTCACGCGCACCGGTACACGCTTGCGTTTCCGGGCCAGCGTCAACCAGACGTCGGTCTGGCGCGCCTGCTGGCGGACCTGCTGCCGGGCCCGTTCCGGTTCGGCGACCACCAACTCGGCAAGTTCCAGCAACTGGTTGGCTGGATAGTCGGTTTCCCGGACCTCCCCCGTATGCAACGATCGCAGAACCCGGGACAAATCCCGCGCGGTAGTAAACAGCGAATCGTCCAATTGGCCCCGCAAACCCTTGAGTGCCTGTTCCAGGTCGGCAAGTCGCTCATCAAAGTTCTCGATGTGACTGTACGCCGATTTTGTCAGAGCCATCGTTTGCTGACCGTTGGTGACGCGAACGCTTACATGGTAGTCCGCGGCAGACAGTCCCCGGGGTCGCCACACCCAGCCGTCGGCAAGTGCTTCCGCCAGCAGTTTTTGCCCGGACGCTACAACCTTGCCATTGGTTGGGTCGACCACTGACCATTCGATGTTCGTGGACTCAGGCAGTTCGTCGATATCGTAGAACGGGGCAACTTGAATCTGAATTTCGGGCCGTTGGATGTCGCTCGCCGACGGCAGGAACCGGCAGCCAAGAGCGATGGCGTTTCGCTCAAACGCATCCGGTTCAACCCCTCTGACGGTGTGCCACGCCGTATCCAGTTGTTTCGCGGCTTCGGTAAATTGTCCGCCAAAAAAACACCTCACTGCGTCGCTCATCGGTATGGCACTGGCCGCTCTGTTTTCCTCGTCCGCTTCTTGCCAGGCCAATTCGAATCTTTGCAAACGCTTGCCAAGTTCATAGCGCTGGATCTGGCCACTTGCGATCGACGGAGCCAGCAAGCAACCTGCCAGCAAGGCAAGCGATAATTGAAAAGCGGGCAGGACCAGGGGACGCAGCTTCATTTTCCGGCAGCTCATGTTGGTGGACATGGAGAGGCGAGACACAAGCGCCGCACGTTGGTGACTCGGCATTCGTGATGGTCGCCGGGTTTTGCTCTAGCATGAGCGTACCACACGGAGGGAACCAGATGCACTGGCCATGTTGTTTGATCGCGACCGCGCCGTATTCCTGTGGTTGTCTTGCATTTTCTTACGTATTCCTGTGGTTGTCTTGCATTTTCTTACGGAAAGGCGGTTGCCGACTCAATGGTTTCCTGCAGGAATGAGGTTTCCTGATTCATGTCGCGGAGCAAGGCAAACTGGGCCCGCGTGCGCAGCAGGTTGTGTACTGGATAATCGATCTTGTAGTAACGATCTCCAGCCAAATAATCGGTCAGGAAACGCAACGCCATCAGGAAGGTCATATAGCCGGGACCGCACCACAGGGTTTTTAGCTCACACTTTGTTAGCAACCCGCCGCACGCTTTCAGGTAGCCGTGGGTGAACGCGTACGCCAAATCCCGATCAAACGAGACGTCGCCAACATCGGCTGCATCTTCGGCAGCCGTATTGGCAATGGTGCGCAAAGCGTCTCCAAAATCGAAATGCACCAGTCCCGGCATTACAGTGTCCAGGTCAATGACACAAACGGCTTTGTATCGTTTGTCAAACAGGATGTTGGTGAGCTTGGTATCGTTGTGCGTAATCCGCTGCGGTAGCTGGCCGGTCGTCCAGAGTGCTTCGAGTTCGAGCATTACGTCGCGCAGTGAGTTGACGAGTTCGATCTCCTCCCGTGCAGATGCGGCCCGGTTCATCAAATCCTTTTGCAGCGAACTCCCCCGGCTCCCCTTTGAGAAACGGGGCAGGTCATGTTGTACTCCAGCGATGACCTGGTCGAACTGCTTCAACCGCCATGAAAGGCGGTGAAATTCCGGAATCGTTTCGGACAACGAGTCGGGATTCAGGTCATGCAGCACGGCCAGGAATTCTCCACAGGCCTGACCGGCTTCGCTGGCAAGTTGTGGGTTACATCGAAGCCGCCAATAGTTGCCGTCCGTATCCTGGTGGAAGAGTTGCCCGTCCGCAGCGGGGGTGAAACCAAGCGTCGTGGTACGGTCCTGCAAATGATTCGTAACCATTTCGATGTTGTCCATTAACTGAGCAACATTCGGGAACACCTCGTGATTGATACGCTGCAGTATCCAGGTCTCGTCGCCGACGCCGTTTTGCACCTTGTATGTGTCGTGAATATGGCCGGCAGGAATTGCCGTGAAGACCAGCGCCGCGTCGCTGCCTGCGCTGGTATCGAATTGCCTGAAAACAGTTACCAGACGGTCAGGGGCACGTTGACTGGTTTGCCAAAGCGGGGACGGATAATCCCCCAGCGTCACTAATCGCTGCAATCTGGATTCGACCACAGGCCGGTCTTCCGCGTAGGTCATCCCGAACCATGTTGCGGTGCATGACAAAACCTTGATGCGGATCCGTTCTTCATTCAGCAGATGATTCACGGCGTCCGGAATCTGGAACTCCACCCGCAAATCGTTCGCTGAGGTCTGTAGAAAACATTCGAACTGACGTCGCAACCGGTTAAAAATGGATGGCCGGAGAGCGATCATGTTCATGGAAACCAGCGTATCCGGCGGGATTTCCTGTGGCTCGCCGTCAATTTCGGAAACAACCTGCCCGCCGCGTCGGGAGATATTTTTTTGCTCGATGAGTTTTTGCAATAAGTTGTTTTTGTCGATCCGGCAAATGCCCCGCGACACGGGGCCGTAATCAGACAGAGTGGAAGACAGCGGATATCCAATGATGGCGTAATCCTGCGACGATGTCGGATCTGTCAGAAAACGATACGCGAGAGAAAATGCGGCGCGGCCGTAGAAGTCGTCGGCATTGATCATGAGAAACGATTTGTTGATCAGTGACCTGGCAGCCAGCACTGCCTGGCCGGTTCCCCAGGGTTTGCGAGTTCGCTTGCAACCTGCAGGCACCACGCATCCGTCGGGCAGGTCGTCAAACTCTTGAACCGCATAATCAATCCGCACCGATCGGGGCAGGCGACTCTCGAGGAAATGCCGAATGTCGGATTCGATCTCCCGTCGTATCACGCAGATGACGTTGCCGAATCCGGCTCGTAGCGCATCAAAGATCGAGTATTCGAGCAGTGCTTCACCTGCCGGTCCTACGCCATCAATCTGTTTCAGTCCGCCATAACGGCTGCCCATGCCGGCGGCGAGAATCAGCAGGGTGGGGGAGGGCGGCATATTATCGACGGTTCCTTGTCAAATTCTGACAGGATGAACGGGATGATCAGGCTTTCAGCGGCCGTCGTTTCAGTTTGACTTGACCTGATGTTGCCACGTTGGGCTCCAGTCGTCTGTTTTTTGTCGTCGCTACGCGAATCTCAAAAGATGGTTGGGCGGCTTCACCCCGGACGAAGTCCGGTGCCAGATATTATCGTCCCTGCGGGACTGAGAAACACTCCATATCGCTTGAATGACCTTTCAACGCCATAATGTTGGAACTTCATGATGTGTGTATCTGTCAGCGGGTTGGGGACGGTCATCGAATTGTGATTGCCTTATGAAATACATGACATCCCAGTTGATGTACATGATCGGCAGGCAGGGTGCCAAGCGGAACCTGGTGCTGCTGGCTCGATTTTTCTTCGTACTGATTGTGATGGTCACGGTCTTCAGCGTGCTGTTTCATTTCATTATGGAGTGGGAAGGCAAGGATCACAGCTGGGTGACCGGATTCTACTGGACCCTGACCGTGATGACGACGCTCGGCTTTGGCGACATCACATTCGACAGCGATGTCGGCCGGGTCTTTTCCATGATCGTGCTGATGTCCGGTATCATCTTCCTGCTGGTTCTGTTGCCGTTCACGTTTATCCAGTTCTTTTATGCCCCGTGGATTGAAGCCCAGCATGCCACGCGCACACCACGGCGTTTGCCCCCCGATACCAAAGGGCATGTGATCCTGACCAATGACGATCCGGTTTCCCGGGCGCTCATCCGCAAGCTGGAACATTTCCACTACGAATACGTTGTGCTGGTGGAGGATGCCGATCATGCCAACCGGCTTTATGACGAAGGTATCCGGGTTGTAATCGGTGACGTCGACAGCCCCCAGACCTATCGCAGTGTCAATGCCGACCGGGCGGATCTGGTCACGACGACCCACGGCGATATGGTCAACACCAACGTCGCTTTTACCGTCCGTGAAATTGCTCCGGATGTGCCGATCGTAGCCACCTGCGACAGCGAGCATGCGGTTGATGTGCTCGAACTGGCCGGTGCCACGACGGTATTGCGGCTGGGTGAAATGATGGGCATGGCCCTTGCGCGATGCACCGTAGGCGGGGATGCGGTGACACATGTGGTGGGCAATGTGGACGAATTGTTAATCGCCGAGGCCAACGCAACTCGTACGCCGCTGGAAGGCCAGACTTTGCGCGAAGCGCGGCTGACGGAACTGGGCGTCAGCGTCGTTGGTGTTTGGGATCGTGGCGCGTTTACGTATGCGACACCGGACACGGTGATCGGTAACCACGCGATTCTGGTGCTCGCCGGCTCGGGCAAGCAACTGCGGAACTACGACGAGCGCTACATCATCTATAACTATTCGGGCAAGCCGGTCGCGATTCTCGGCGGTGGCCGGGTCGGCCGTGCCGCTGCCCGCGCCCTGGCACGACGGGGCATCGAATCGTGTATTGTCGAGCAGGTGACTGGCCGGGTCCCCGACGACCTGAAATGCGTGATCGGCGACGCGGCCGATCTGGGAGTGCTAACCGAAGCGGGATTGATGGATGCGCCCGCTGTGTTGATCACGACCCATGACGACAGCGTAAATATCTATCTGACGATTTATTGCCGTCGTCTTTGTCCGGACATCCAGATCATCAGCCGCTGTACTCTGGAACGCAATACGGCTACGTTGCACCGGGCCGGGGCCGATTTCGTGTTTTCCTATTCGTCGATGGGCGCGACGAACATGTTCAACCAGATCAAACGCAGCCGCATTATCACGATCGCCGAAGGGCTGGAGATCATTCGTACCGAGGTGACCGAAGGGCTGGCTGGCAAGACCATCGCGGAATCACGCGTCAGGGAGAAAACCGGATGTACGATTGTCGCCGTGCGTGGTCACACGGAAGAGTTGCTCATTAATCCGCCGCCCGATACGTTGCTGGAAGCGGGGCATATACTGGTTCTGGTCGGCGACGTCGAATCCGAGCAACACTTTATGGAACGATTTGGGGGATCGTAAAGTGGCACGACTCTCTGACGCGTGCAATTATGGTGCGACTATGTGTCAGGGCTGGTTGAGCTCGCGGACGATGGGAACGGTAGCGGCCTGGATGGCGGGCGCGATGCCGGAGACGATGCCGACGATCAGCGAAACGATGGCGCCGGAAACCAGCAAGCCAACCGATGGGCGAAACGCTATCGTGACTCCCTCGGCTCCGATGGCAAAACCGCCCAGTCCAAGAGCCAGTAATGCCAGACCCGTTCCGATTAGCCCGCCGAGCAGGCACAGCAGGGTGCTTTCTGTCAACACCAGCCGCATGGCGCGTAAAGGGCGCACGCCGATCGTCTGCAGCACCGCGTACTCCTTGATCCGATCCTGAACAGACATCACGGTGGTCGTAGCGACCAATGCGAGAACCAGTCCAACACAGGCATAACCAAGCCAGTGGGCGAACCCGATGAGATCGACCAAATCGGACAGTGTGCTGGCCTGAAATGCTCCCTTGCGTCGTGTTGTCGTTGCTACGGGACCAGCCCGCAACGCCTCATCAATCTCACTGGCAACCCGGTCCGGGTCCGCGTCACCGGCCAACAACACTTCATGTTTTGTGACCAGTCCGGTGGCATCCAGTCCACGAGTGAACTGCAGGAACTCAAGGCTGGTATAGATCAGGTTTTCTTCGGACGGCACATCCGACTGAAATATTCCCACGACCTTGACCGAGATCTCGCCAATTGAAAACTGATCGCCAATCTTGATCCCGCGACGCTGAGCAACATTGCGGCCCACAAGTGCGGCGTCTCGCCGGGCCTCGAAATCACTCCAGGTTCCGTCAACCAGTGTGATTGGCCGGTTCGTCTGAATCTGGTTCGGATCGGCACCGTTGAACACGACGATATCGAGGCTGGCACGGCAGTTGTTAGTCCACACCTGAATGGGAACGACCTCCGCCACGCCTTCGATTTCCATAATCCGGTTGGCGTAGTCCACGGGAAGCCGGCTACTTGCCGGGCAAAACCGGTTCTCCTGAAACACAATCAGGCTGCGATCTGCGTCCTCGCCTGTCGTTAACCGATCAAGTCCCTGTTGGACGGATCCGACAAAACAAAACACAAACATGGCAACCGCCGCACCGGTCACGGTCAGCAGTGTTCGCGTGCGGTGACGCCATAGGGTCTTCAAGACATATCGAAACATTTTTGATCCTTGAAACTTGCCGCGTTAAACCGGATTGGCAAGTCCGTCCACGATCTTTCCGTCTTCCAGAACCAGCCTTCGCGTGGCGATCCCGGCGACTTCCGTATCGTGCGTTACCATCAACAGCGTGATATCCAGTTCACGATTTAACCGCTGCAACAGGATTTGAATTTGGTCGCTTGTCTTCTTGTCGAGACTTCCCGTCGGTTCGTCGGCCACAACCACTTTGGGGTGGGCAACGATGGCACGGGCGATGCCAACTCGTTGCTCCTGGCCACCGGAAAGTTGACGCGGGTAATGGCTGGCTCGATCCGTCAGCCCCACAGCCTCCAGCGCCAATTCGACCCGTTGCCGTCTCTCGGACGCCGAAAGCCTGAGCAGCAACGTTGGCAACTCGACATTTTCATATGTCGTCAGGACTGGAATCAGATTGTGGGTTTGGAATATGTAGCCAAGATTGGCCGCCCGCCAGTCGGCAAGCTGGCTTCTCGACAGGCTGGTCACTTCGACTCCGTCAACGGCAATCGTTCCAGCATCCGGTTGGTCAATTCCGCTTACGAGATTAAGCAACGTACTTTTGCCGGTCCCACTCGGCCCCATCAGGGAAACGAAGTCACCGGCCTGGATATCCAGGTCGACGTGATCAAGTGGCGTGATGGTCTCTTCGCCCTTGGTGAAAGTCTTGGTGACCGCGTTCAATGCGACTAGTGCCATAATTATCTCCCCATGGATCGATCTTCGCCGGTAACGTCTACCAGCGATCCGTCGCGCAAGTTGCCTGTGTCCGACGTGATCATCTTGTCGGTCACCACAAGACCGGATGCAACCTCCACTAATTCGCCACTGGTCGCCCGGCCAAGTGACACCGTGGCTTTCCGGGCCCGACTGTCGGCGTCCACGATCCACACCACATTTCCCGATGCATCGAATTGGATGAGTTGCCGGGGCACGAATATTCGCTCCGAGAGGGTTTCCTCAACCTCATCGGTTGCGGTTGACTGGGGAGCGAGAAACGTAGCCGTTACCAGCATCTCCGGACTAACCGTATTGGGCGGATCAAGCAATTCGACTTTCACTTCCAGCGTATTCTTCTGAATGTTTGCGGTACTGGTCGGTTGCAGGACGCGGCCCTGAATGGTTTTCCCGGATGACGCCGTTTCAATCTCGACCGGCTGCCCCGGTTGAATCAGCGGAACATCTTCCAGTCGCACGTCGGCACGAATCTGCAAACGCTGCGGATCATACATTTCCACGACGGTACCGGAGCTATGTCCGGCGTTCGCTGACATACCCATGACTCGCATGCCCGGCGAAGCCACCAGCCGCAAAATTCGTCCGTCACCGGGAGCTCGAATGGTGTTCCGCTCCAGTACCAGTTCCGCTTTCTGCAGCTGTAGTTGGGCTGCGCTATACAAAGCCCTCGCTGAACGAACCCCGGCTTCCGCTTCGGCCAGCTGTCGAGTTTCCTCAACCAGCAACTCCATTTGCGATTCGGTGGCCGTTACCTTGTCGCGCAACGCATCGATTTCACGCTGCAAGCCCGGTCCACGAGTCTTCAATTCACGCAGTTTCGCGTCAGCCACGGCAAGATCCGATTCAGCCTTACGTAGCAACACTTCCCGAATGGCGTCACCGGCTTCTCGTTTTGCACTGAGGCTTTGCCGGGCGAACTTCAGATCCGCTTCGGCCGATTCAATCTGAAAGGGCAGGTTGGCAAGTTCTGTTTCCGCCCTCGCCAACGCACTTTTTGCTTCCGCCAGCTGAATTTGCAGATGAACTGGCCGCTCAAGGCGAGTGCTGGCCGCCCGTTGTTCGGCCAGCGCGCGGTCCAGTTCTCCTTGCGCTGTTGCAATGGCGGCCTCGGCTTCCTTGACCGCGATTTCCGCATCGATGGAAATCAAACGAGCGATCGGTTCACCCCGTTTGACCGCCTGACCTTCGACCACCAGCAATTCCTCGATGACGCCGGGTGCCAGGGCGGGAACATTGATGGACGTGGGCCGCGGTTCAATCCAGCCAGCCGCCTGAAAAAGGGGTGTTCCCGCCTGTTGCACCGCGGATCGCTGGACGATCACCGGCACAACCTGAACCGCTTGCCTGGGCATTAGTTGAGTTCCGGCCGCAGCGATGATCAACACGGCGAACCCGAGCAGAATGCCGCCGGGAATCAGATAGCGGGCGATCCACCTGCGTCTGCGCCGGGCTGTTGCGCGCACCGATTCGTCGGGCGTTGAGCGGTCCAGAGCAAGTCGGGAAAGGTCGATTTCCGGGTTGGCCATCTTGTAAACTCCAGCCACAGGTACTTGCCGGGATTAGTTATCCGGCCGAATAAAGACTTTTTTGGCCAGCACGGACAGGTTGCCCTGATCGTCTCGTTGTGCCGTACCCTCAACGACGACCAGAGACAGTTCCTTCACACCCAGCAACTGTTTGGCATGTTCCGCAACTGGTTTGCCCTGATCATCAACTACCTTCACCGTCGCAATGCTCTCCAGGACTTCGTTTGGGGTGCAGCAATAATCCCACGGAGTCGGACAACCACATTCCGGCGGGCACCATTCAACTTTGGGATCAACGATGGTGAACGCGGCAAGCCCGCCAACAAACGGCTCGGCCGATCCACCGATACGACCCAGCAACGTCACCGCGTCCCCGTCCTTTGACTGTTGCCGGGCGTCACCGACCGGCGTTGCATTTGCCGGTTCGGTCGCGGCGAGGTATTGCGTACCGGTTGGTTTGGTACTGGACACCCCGGCGTCCGGCGTATCCGAACTGGAACAACCAAAAACAACAGCACACAGGGTGATCAACGTCAGGTTTGCGAAGGTCTTCATTCTTTCTTTCTCCATCGTTCGTTTTAGGGGTCTTGCGTTATACGGCCTTGAGACTTGAGGCCACTTCGGCCTTCAACGCCTTGACCGCGGGTGGAAGTGCTCCCAGCACTCCCAGTAAAAAACCGACACCACAGCCAACAAGAATGGCCACACTGTCGATGCGAAGCGAAAAAGCTCCCATAGTGAATCGAACGGCAATTCCGTTCAAAAACAACAAAGCAATCGCACCGGCAACCAGTGCGGCGGCAGCTGCCAACAACACGCCTTCCTGCATGATGCTCAGCAGGATGGCCCGGCGGCGGTAGCCGATGGCTTGTAGTGTCGCGATTTCCCGTACGCGTCCGGCAACCGCGCCATACATCATGTTCAACCCGGCAAAAACGCCCGCGCCGGAAACAAGCAGTACGACCAGCCACGCGAGCATGCGCACCGGTTTGTAGTGTTTCTGCAGTGTCTGATAATACTCCGTCTCGCCAAGCGACCTCAGCTCCAGATCAGTTCGCTCCTTGCAAAACAGATCGATCTCCGCTTGCGGAGCTCCCGGCTCCAGCAACAACGCCACCAGACTGAGATCCTGGCGTTTGGTGGCCGTTTGAAAATCCGGCAGATTGCACCAGATTTCCGATTCGTAGGCGGCGCCGCCAGCTGCAAAATGCCCGGCAATTTCCCACGATTTGCCTTCAAACTCGATGCGATTGCCAATTGCCAGCGATTCCGGTGCGTAGCCGAGCTTGGCGGCAACGAGGCGACCAACGATGACTTCCCCGTTCGACGGCCATTTGCCGGCAACGAGTTTGACGTTGCGCCGGACCAAAGGTGCGCTCGTTGTGACGCCGCGTACCAGCCCAAGGCTGCCTTCGCCGTTGCCTGTTTTGACACGCGTACCGAGATAAATCTCCGGTGAAACATGGTTGACGCCAAATCGCGTCCACGTGCCGGCAACACTGGCTGAAATCAAATCCGGCGTACGTGCCGCGATCGCCGAGTTCTCAAGGTTTTCTTCCGAGTTTACTGAAAACACCAGCACAACGTCGTCATCACCACTGACCGCCAGGGACCTTTCAAGCCCGCGAATGAAACCAACGACAACAAACACGAGCAAAATGACGATCGACAACGCACCAAGCGTCAACGCCGTCCGCAGTGGACGGCGGGCGAGATTCCGGGCTCCATATTCCCAGGGTAACAGCATCACATGTGCACGAGTTGAATTAACCAGGAATTTCCGGGCAGACACCGGCCCGCTGATATACGAACCGCTACCGACTAAAAATCCAGATAACGAAAACCAGTGTTAGCGCGTGCGCAAGACAGAGGACAAGGCTGATGCGCAGCGAACCGTTTTCGTCGTTATCACAGTGACGGTCTAGAGAATCCAGCGACCGAGCGCAGCGCGCGCATCAGCCCGGCAAGCCAGCGCCGGGACACCAAAAGAAGACTGCAGGGCATCTTGCGGAGTGCCGTTGAAAATCGACGGCTCCAGGATCGACCAGCAAAAGAATGCTGAAAACTCACGGGTCAAGAAGTCGTTGGCGACTTCTTTCGCGGTGATAGCACCATCACATACACAGTCACCGCAGGGGCAATCGCCGGGCGAGTCTGGCACGGGTTTGTCGGGCGTTTCACATCCACAACAAGCGTGCGCTGCGCACGTTGCACCCGACTCAACGCCGGCCTGACCGCAGCATCCTGTGGCAATACAGCGAACCGGACAAAGCACAATCAGTGCTGAAAGCAGAATCGAGATTGGTGTGGTCGAAAACAAACGGCCAACCCGAAATACCCAAAGTCGTGCATTCCAAGTTATGTCCGAAAACCAGCCTGGTCAAGAACAACGCTGTTTTGCCGGATATTTCGCACGCCTGGCCAGCAGATGCGCCTTGTTACTCGGCCAATCCGGCTTCGTCGGCCGGCAGGGAGCTGCCATCAGGAAACTCCGCGGCAGTCAAAATTTTGCGCAGGACCAAGTCTACGACTTAGGCAGTGCTGCCTCGGGAAGCGACTTCTTGCAAAAGTACCAATCGGTACATTCGTACCCCTCATCCATGCGGGCATTGGCCGCTTCCACAGTAGCCGGCGGAGGAACGATCACCTTTTCACCACGCTGCCAGCCTTCCGGTGTCGCAACATTATGTGCGTCAGATGTCTGCATCGCGTCCAGCAAACGCAGGAATTCCGCAACGTTACGACCATTACTCATGGGATAGTAAACCATGGCCCGCAAGACACCTTCGGGGTCAATCAGGAAAGTTGCGCGAACGGTTGATGTATCGCTGGCACCGGGCATGATCATTCCGTAGGCCTGGGCAACGTTCATGGAAAGATCGTCAATGATGGGAAAAGGAATTTCGACGCCGAACTTCTCTTCGATATTGCGAGCCCACGCGAGGTGCGAAAAGGTGCTGTCGATCGACAATCCCAGCAAGTCACAGTTGCGGTCCTGAAACTCCGGCCAGGCCCGGGCAAACGCCATGAATTCCGTCGTGCATACCGGAGTAAAGTCGGCAGGATGAGAAAACAGGATCAGCCAACGCCCCCGGTAATCGGCAAGTCGTTTGGATCCGTGAGTCGTTTTGGCTTTGAAATCGGGAGCCGGTTCGTTGAGTCGTGGCAACGCTACGTTGCCCTGATTTTCCATTTGATAGTCATGCATGATAGTATTTGTCCAAAACAATGCTGTTGGATTTTGAATGTCATTGTCCGGGGGGTTCGTGGTTTTCGCGGGCTTCCTCAAATCCCCGCTCGGTGAATCCGGTTACCACTTGTGCGTGAGCCTGAATCAGCTGCACGACATATTCATCGTCCGAGGTCTCGGTTACCGATATTCCGTTTTCCGTGTTTTTGATTTGCATCTTGATCTTGTCCGCATGTCTAAAGATCTCGCGGTACAGTTCATCCCACATCCGCAAGCGACGACCGTTTTCGACTCGCTCATACATGGAAGCGACATGTTCCTGAATCTTGCCGGCAATGACCGGATCGCTCGATTCGGTAA
>CAMYKF010000638.1 GCA_947258905.1 uncultured Pirellulaceae bacterium
TTCCAGGATTCTGGGTATTTCATGCAAGCGGAGTACTTAGCTTCCTGTATGGTCCACTTCAATGGCTGTTCAATACTGAGACAAGTGGCTGGCCTTCATTTATCTCCGCCACCCTACTCTATACAAGCACATCCATTGTCTTTGAGACCTTTTTCTGGCTCCTCAAAAAGTATCAACCTTGAATGGCATAGCCTCCATCAACCACAACCACCTGACCATGGATCATAGCAGCGAGGTCACTGCAGAGAAACAGGGCCAAATCAGCGACATCATCTGGCGTCGTGAGACGCCCAAGCGGCGTTCTTTCCAAAGATGTGCCAATAATTTCATCCCTGTTGGGAAATTTTTTCAAAGCATCTGTGTCCACAACACCAGCACTAATCGTATTCACCGTTATTCCACGAGGGCCAAGCTCAACAGCCATATGCCTGACCAGAGACTCAAGAGCAGCTTTAGAAGCACCAACAACTGTGTAATTAGGGACAGCACGGACAGCACCAAGACTTGAAACAGCCATAATTCTTCCACCCTCATCCATCATTTCCACTGCATGTTGAGAAAGGTTTAACAATGCTCTGGCGTTTATATCCATGGCCCAGTTCCAGTGACGATTAGTCAACTCCATAAACGGCTTGAGAACTCCTGATGCTGCATTACTCACCAGAAAATCAAGCCTGGAAAATTCTTCTTTGATTCCAGAAAACATCCTGGCAGTATCTTTTTCATTGGCCACATTTGCCTTAATAGCCAAACAACGTCTCCCTCTTTCTTCTATGGCGGCAACAGTATTCTCGGCATCTTTTCGATGTCGGACATAGTTGACAACCACATCAGCTCCATATTCTGCAAGCCGAATGGCTATTGCTCTTCCTATTCCGCGAGACCCTCCGGTTACAAGAGCAACCTTTCCATGAAAATCAAACATTTTTTTCTCCATAATATAATGCAAACAGTCTGATGACTGTGTTGGTTGATAATTGTTATGACAGTCTGCTTTTTACTCTGAAATACATATTAGTTTCAAGCCGTTTTCAGCAGAACTATTGCTTTCGCGTCCCAATGTATTCTTGCAACTCAAAAGGAAAGCTAGATCAATCGCAACATAGATGCCTGACACAAAGGCTTAAATTAACGCGGCAACACCTTGAGTATCGCTCTGCGAACGCTATTTTTAATAAAACGAAAAGGGTTAAAACGTATTGACGACAAATCCTGTGGTACCTGAAAGCCATAGGTCTGCAGGTCTTTAGCTGCAAGAAGAGGAAACTGGAAGTTTTCCTGTACTGTTCCGACAAGTCCAATCTCAGAGCTGGCAATCCATAAAGGGACGGTTTCAGGCTTCACAGCTAAGACATGAAGGAACGCTGTATCGACTGCTACAGGATTTTGTGAAGCTCCAATTATACCAAGATTATATTTTCTGCCTTTAATTGGACCACTTGCATGCATAACCTCAATACCATCAACGATTGTCAGGCTTTCAGGAAGCACAGACAATAATTCAAGGAGCAAATGAGAAAAATTCCCATGCCTACCACCATGAATCATATGCCAGACAGGTTTTCTCATGCCAACCACGCAGCCAAAAAAATTCTTTACAGCCATGGTAACGCGCATTTGTGCATGAGCCTTTATCCTTGGAATATTGATAAGCATATCACAATCAAGGGCATGGGCAGACATCCCAACACGTATGCCGGAAGGCAAAAGAACAGAGCGAGTACTATCAAAATCAACAATCTCAACACCGAGTTTTTTCAGAGGATCAAGAAGATTCAACTGGGATAAAACAGAATGCGTTGAACCAAATGCAGGAGAGTCACCCAGAGACAATTTAGCCCCCTGATCCTTGAACCACTGGCCACCGCGTCGCACGATCGAGGGCACACAGGCAATCGTTTCGACGTTGTGCATCAGCGTCGGCTTGTTGCGAAATCCTTGTTCGGTCGGGTAGGGCGGTTTGAGTCGCGGCATGCCGCGTTTGCCTTCCAGCGATTCCAGTAACGCCGTTTCTTCGCCGCAAATGTAGGCTCCATGCCCCTTGGCAATATGCACTGCTACATCTCCCAGCATCTCGCGTGATTCCTCGATGGCCTTTTCCATCGAGCGAATTTCGTTGGTGAATTCGCCACGGATGTAAATGAAGATGTCTTTGGCCTGGATCACCTCGGCGGCGATGGCCAACCCTTCCAGTATCAAATGCGGCCGACGCAGGATGACTTCGCGGTCCTTGAACGTACCTGGTTCGCTTTCGTCCGCATTGCAGATCACGTAGCGTTCCTTGTCGACTTGCTGTCGCACGGAATTCCATTTGAAGTGCGCCGGGAATCCGGCGCCGCCACGGCCCTGCAAACCGGCTTCCTTGATCTCCTCGATGACCTTGTCGGGCCCCAGTTCACGAGCCTTGGCAAGCATGGAGTACGACTGGTCATCCTGTCCGCCCAGATTCATGGGCAATTCCGGATTGTTGGGCGTGATATGGGTCTGGTTGCCGTACGTAACCAGCTCCATGTCTTCATCCAGTGTGGCCGGAGCGCGATCGCACTGGCCCAGACAAATGACACGTTCAACTTGCTTGCCCGAATCCTCAAGTTGTTTTGTTAACTCATCAGCGCCCAGCATTTGGCAAGTCAGGCCGTCGCACACGCGGACACGGCGCCCCGGTTTGTTGATTAGTGAGTAAAACATCCCGGCGCCCCAGATATCGGCTTCCGGAACGCCTGTTTCTGCACTGACCTTGCGCACCGCTTCTTCGGTGACTCCGCCTTCGTGTTCCAGCAGTTCAATAATTTGTTCGCGATTGGCGCCGAATTTTTTCATGATTGTTCTTTTAGTACACTGGTCGTCCTGTTTAACCGCGGTTAAACGATCAAGTTGCGTTTACACGTGCATTCGGTCTGCGCCTGCATAAACATTGAATCGCTGGGCCGAGGCAAACCCGACCAGCGTCATCCGATAATGTTGGGCCATCTCGATGGCCAGACTGGATGGGGCTCCGACCGCCACAATCAGCGGCAGTCCGGCGACCAGCGCCTTTTGCGTAATCTCAAAGCTCACGCGACCGCTGACTATCATACCGTATTCGGTCAACGGCGTTTTTCCATCCAGAAAGCAGCGACCGACCAGTTTGTCGACCGCATTGTGTCGTCCCACGTCCTCGCGGGACAAGACGATTTTGCCGGCGGCATTAATCAACCCGGCTGCATGCAGGCCACCTGTACGGTCAAAGGTGGCTTGCTGGTTGCGCAACAACTCAGGCAAGAGCCTGACGGCCGCAGCCGCGATCTGAAATTGGTCACCCTGGAATGGCTTAAGACCCTGTACGTTCAGTGCTTCCAGCGAAGCCTTGCCACAGACTCCACAGCTGCTGGTCGTAAAGAAGTGCCTCTGCAATTTGCCCAATTCGATTTCCACATCGGGCCGGATATCCACGCGGACGATGTTACCCGTTTCCTGGCCATCGGGATCGACACCGCGCACCTGAATGCCTGCGATTTGATCCGGTGATTCCAGGATGCTCTCGGTGAACAGGAACCCGGCCGCCAGTTCCTCATCATTGCCGGGGGTTCGCATGGTAATGGACACGCTGCGCATGGATCGCTTGTTGGCGGGCCCAAACACGACGCGGATTTCCATCGGTTCCTCGACGACCACCTGGTCGGCGCGCGACTGGCAGTCAGCTCCGGCAAATTCAATCACCTGAAACTCCTGCTCTCGATCCTGATTTTTCGTCGACTCACGAGAATTCATGCCCGAATTCTAGCGATTGGGCTAGTTCACGACTACAGAGAGTTACCCCGACCGCGCGCGCTTTCCGGCCTGGTGTCTCGCTTTCACGCAGATAACGTGGTTTTTGAATACACACAATTCATTAACGGACATCAATCAATGCGAACGGTAATTCGAATCCAGCTATTTCTTTTTCTGTCGCTAACAACCACGGCGGCGGTCATTGCTGACTTCGATATTTCATGCAGGGATGATTTCAATGACCTGACGGGTGTGATAGACCGCGTGCTCGACTTGCAACTCGACGACCAGGCAAATCTGGACCAGACCGTATTGCATATCCAGCAGTCGTTCCGATCCGCGCAAACCAATGGCTGACTCGGTCCGGCCCAAACCAGCAACTGAGGCAGTCTCAAATCAAGACTGGTTGTCTCAAGTTGATACGTTAATGCCATTGCTGAATTGAATCACAATTCGCAACGACGGAAACGATAAGCTAAAACCGGGAACCGGCCGGACCGTCAACGTCCGTAAATTATGGACTGATTAAGCGTCGCGCGGCCGGCACACGCATTCAGAATTTACTTGCACGCACCGATTGGCACACCGCTTGCGTTCGGTTGCAGGCGTGAGCGGGCATCTAAGGTCCTCATCTCTTCTCCTATCCGCCGTCTGAGAGGTCCGCCCGCTCACCTCTTCAACAATTGCAAGGAGCGTCGATGCCTCGCGTCGACGCTCTTTTTTTCGCTTGAGTGAAGCATACGGACTGGTACGGACTGGGGGACAGGCGGATTAACATCTGGTCGTCAGACTTGCTTTTGCCCGCACAGCTACCTGAACTCGGATGGATCAATCGCCCGGACCGTAATCAGCAGGATTAGTCGCTGGCTGGCGCGTTCGATACCAACGGTGGTGACGCGGCGCAGGGGAATGCCGACTACGGGCACTTTCTGCCAGCGGGTTTGTTCGACGCGTTCCTCGCCGCGGCGATCGATGCCGGTTTCGATCATCAGCGTGCCTCCGTTGGCGAGTTCACTGTGCAATCGAACCATTTGCGTGTGGCAACGGGGAATCTGGATTCGCGCGCCTTTGGCACGACCGGCCAGAAACTCCCTCTCGCCAACTGACTCGATTTCATTGACGATCAGTTGCGAATCGAGTTGGATGCGGCCTGTCTCGGTTATTTGTGCCCCGAGCTTGATGATGTTGCCCTCCTCAATCGGTTGGACGACAGGTTGGAACGCCCGCTCGGTAAAGTCACCTTGCACCACATCGATATCGACGATGAATGGTTGCAACGTCCCATCAAATACCGTCCCGGTTTGACCGTCGAAGACCGTCATGGTCGGAGCCTGTGTGATGTTGGTCCGCGCATCGGCGCGTACGGCGTCAAACAACCGTGTCAACTCCTCGGCGGTAATCTCACCCCAAGTCGCAGGGGCCTGGCGGATGGTAGACGTCAAAGCGACGGCAGGTTTGCGGTTTTCCAGTTCAACGAGGGCTTCTTGCGACCGGATCTGCGAGCCACTCGATTCAAATAAATCGCTGTCGACCAGCGCGAACAGCTCACCGACTTGTGCAGGTTCGCAAGTGATAAACCGCGTCTCAATCACGATGTGCTTGAGATTACCCTCTGCCAGTTCGAGATCCGTGGGTGATTCCTCCGGGGCGGCATGGTCCAGCTGTGTCCCAAACGGAGACGGCAACATTCGCTGTTGTTGATCATTATCGACCTGTGCCAGAGCTGCATTGGCAAAACACAGTGACAAGAGCAGCGACGTGCAGCGCAACAAACCAGGACGATTCATGATTGACTCCCGCAAATAACCAGACTGGTTGGAACAGCGACCATGTCGCCGGGGAGTTTCGATAGCAGAATTGGTCGGCTGGCTCAATCGACAATAGGCCGCGATAGCACATGGAGTGTTATGCGATGGGAGCGCGAATGCTTCGATCAGCGCAGGAATCGTGTGATCGCGTTGTTGGCCCGGCGGCGATCGGAGAAACGTTGCTGGTCCCATTGCACGCCGCGCAACTGGGCGGAAGTCAGACTGGCGGACAGGGCTGCTTTCCAGGCATCCACCTTTTCCTGCGTGTGAAAGAAGCAGGCGTAGCGTTTGGTTGATTCAACATCAGGGACAATGGCCATGCCTACGAAGTGGGACAGGTGTGCCACGGGTGACGTGTAATCGAGGCGACCGAGGTGATCGACCATGGCGTTTTCGCTGGCTTCCATGTCATCGCCGAAGAACTCATGGAAATGATTCAGGTTGTCAACGACTGGTTCGCCTTCGCGAGCGGCCATGCCGCGGAGCGGACCGAGATGACCCAGCGCCTTGACGTAGTCAAAGAACTCTTTCTCCTTGTGTTTGGCCAGCCAGTGCACAATCGACCAGGCGGTGGCATAGCCGGTTGAATCCAGCTGCCGCGCCGTCACGGCGCGCGTCACCGTGTCGCCATCAAAACCCTCGATCACACGCATCTGCAAATAGGTTTCCAGTTCGAACATTCGCAAATCGTTGACCTTGCCAGCGCCTTTCCAGCGATTGCGACGGCCGAAACTGGTGGGGGCAAAGAACTCGGCCAGACCCTCCGACAGCCACATGGGCCACAGCGACAAACGCTGTTGCACGCCGATATTGTGCAGAATCTGGTGAGCGCCCTCATGCGCGATCGTCGACAGCAACTGGCCTCGCGCCAGATCAGGCCGCGTTGCCGCTAATCGTGATTCCTCATGCAGCACCACATGATTGGTGACCATGTTGTAATAGGCCACGACGCCGTCCGGCATCGGACGAAACGCCTGAAACTCGCGATTCGTGTTGAACATGATCACGACCAGCGGAACTTCCGCCTTGCGAGTTTCGATGCCCTGTTTCTCGATGTATGTTTCCACGCCGCTAAACATGGATTCGAGAATGCCACGGGTTACCGAGGCAAACGCTTCGGTCGTGTTGTAGACAAACACATAGTGCCGGGTCTTTTCAAATTTCATGTTGGAAAAATTGGCCAGATCATGCTCCAGCAATTCCCGGGCAATTTGGTTCGGCTTGGCTGGCTCAAACGATTCGTCGGTGGCCTGCACCTGCTCTGCGGTTCGGTCCACGAGTCGACCATTGGGCAACATCACCACGTAATTTTCGCCGACCATGACCTGCACACGCGCGACCACGGAGTTTCCCCAATCGTCGCTCGTTTCCACATTGGCCAACTCGGTTGGCTGCAGTTCGGCAACCGGAATGGAGAAGCCGAAAGAGGAGGGGGTCAGCAAACGACTGCCCGCGATGAGACGTTCATCGCCACGATCTGATGAGCTCACCGTTTGGGCAGATTCGTCGACTTGCCAGGCCTGCAGCGAGCTGGTTTCCAGGCTGACCAGACCAACGACAGCCAGCCATCCTGCCAGCCAGCGGGGAATGCTGCCCGGTCGTTGCAACTTTCGGTTGATTACCGAGGTACAGAACTCCACCAGCCCGCGGCGCCGTCGACTACAATCCATGCTGCCTCTCTCCAACCATTCATCAATCTGCTGCCGCACAGCCCCTGTCGCCGACAGCTTGCCGCCACATCCTGACCGGTTAAACCAGCGATGGCTTGATCGCCACGCGGGCAATTCGCAATTTGGGCGGAACGATTTCGGGGTGGTGAGGTTTAATTATACCGGACATTTACGCACCCGGTATCACTTGATGCGGCTTTTTACGGTTGTCCGGCGTAATCGGATTGCGAATCATCGGGAAGGCTCGCCCCAAGTGGCGGCCAGGCCTGGCCACGGTTAGTATGAAACTGACGCGGGAAATCCGCATTTCCACGTCACTTCCTAAGGAATCAAAAGGTGACCCCCCATGTTGATCAGATTTAAAAGTTGCTGGATTCTCGCAGCGGTTCTTTTCCTGCAACCGCTGTGTGCCCTGGGGCAACAGGAAGACACCAAACCCGTGCCGCTGCCTGATGGCATGATCGAGTTCAAGTCGTTCTATAAACAAGACTGGCGAACCATCATCGAGGACTACGCGGAGATCGCCGGACTGTCATTGCAAATCGTCGAGAACCCGCCCACCGGGACTTTCGACTACGAAGGTGATCAGGTAATGACGATCCAGGAAGGTTTGGACTTTCTCAATCAAATGCTGATCCCGCGGGACCGTGTACTGATTCGCAATCGCGACCTGTTATTGCTGTTTGACATCACCAAAGGCATTCCGGACGACCTGATCGAGACCGTGTCTCCCGCAGAACTGGCGGAGCGGGGTCGTTACGAAATCATGAAATGCCGTTTCGATATTTCGGGGCTGGACGGAGAAGGTCTGCGCAACGAAGTCGAGCAACTGGTGGACGACGCACACCGTCGCGAAATCGCCCTGATTCCCTCGGCCAATCAGCTGATTATTCAGGAGCAGGGCCACCGGTTGCGTGAGATCAACAACATCCTGATCGATGCCAAAAAGATGTGGGGACTCTCCAATTTCGCCGTGGAGTCAATCGAGCTGGAGCACATCGCACCGGAAGACCTGTTTGCACATGTTTCGCTGCTGGGCGTCAATCGCGATACGCTGTCTAACGAAGACGGCACGTTGAACCTTTCCTGGAATCCACTGGACACCGTGGTTCTGGTGACCGGCCTGCCCGAGAAAATTGCCCAGCTGAAAAAACTGGTCGTTGAACTCGACAAGCCACGCGATGCCAATGCAGCCGCGCTGGAACCGCCATTCTACGCAGCGTATCGGGTCGATGGTGATGCGGCACAAATGCATGAAGTGCTGCAGACGATGGTGGCCGGCCGCGACGTCAACCTGGACGTGGATGAAGACGCCAACAAGATTCATTTCCGCGGACGTACACCCGATCACGAACTGGTGATGGAGATTATCAACAAGGCTCAGGGCAGTTCGGATGAACTCGCCGTTTTCTGGATCAAGGAAAAGGATGTCGATGACATTATTGACACCATTGAAAAGCTGTTTCGCCTGGACGACGACGAAGCGGCTGCGGACGGCCCCTTGCTGGCCGCCGAAACGCAGAACCGGCTGATCGCCCGCGGCACGCCCAACCAGATCGCCACGATTCGACGCATGGTCACCGAAATCGATGTCCCTTATCAACGGGACTCATCGGCGCGATTGCCCAACCGATTGATCCCGCTAAACGGACCTGAACGGTCCAGTACCATGAACCTGCTGGAAACCATGATTCCGACCATGGGCCTGAACAACGATATCCGTGTCATGATGCCCGAGGATCGATTGTTCATTCTCAACAGCAATTCGGAAATCTGGCGGGTTTACGGCGCGGACCGCCGCGAGCAATCAACTGACGACCCGAGTATGTCTGATCCGAGACTGCTTGATCCGCCGCCACAGGATCCGCGATTGAACGATCCGCGGTCGGAACCACGCATGTCGGCACCGGCAAACCGTGAAGCGCCCCGGGCCGAGACGGCAGGTGACCGGACGCGTGAGGCTGCGCCGCCAATTCCGGCTGCCAATCAATTGCAAAAAACCCCCAGCTTCAAGGGACACAAGGGTTCATACCTGCAACGCTCAACACCGCGGCAGCAACCGGCGTTCTTGCCTGCCGCACACACCACGGTCAGCATGATCAGCTTGGCACCGCCACAGCAGGAGGAGGATGAAGACAACGGCTCGGGTCGAACCAGCCGTGAACAGCCGCCACAGGAAGAAACCCGGCCCGAAATCCAGTCCATTCCCGGTGCTCCGGTCACCATTCGCGTAACGGACCTCGGCCTGGTGTTGCAGTCGGACGACCTCGAAGCACTCGACGCCATCGAAGACGTGATTATGCAACACCTCGATTCCAGCGCCGGCGCTGAGGAGTTTGCACTGTTCTACCTGAAATACCGCGACGCCATTCAGGCCAAGCAAATGCTTGAAAAATACCTCGGTATCAGCGGCGGCAGCGGCGGTGGTGGAGGAGCCCTCAGTGGACTGATGGGCGGCATGTTGCGAAACACGGTTGGCGAAGCGGCCGGGGGCCTGGTCGATACCTTTATGGGAGGCAGCGGCTCGTCAAGCGACGCCGGCATCTTTATCACCCGTGGTCCGGTCGCCATCGTGGCCGACGTGCAGAAATATACGCTGATGATCAGCGCCGTCCCCGAAGACATGGAAGTGATTACGCGTCTGGTGAATTTAATCGATCAGCCGGATGCCATTCAACAACCCAATTCGATTGGCGACACCTACACCATCGATATTCTGTATCGCGACCCAATGGAGATCGCTGATATGGTTCGCGAAAGTCTCGGGCCGTTGCTACGCCAGGCCGAGGGCCAGGGGGGCGAACAGGGCAACGCGCAAGGCCGCGCCGAGCAGCAATTCATCCAGGCCTTGATGGGTCGCCGCGGGGGCGGCGGCGGTGAAGATCAGGAGGAACTGCCCAAGGCTTCACTGGCTGTCGATACCAAGAACGATCGCCTGGTCGTCACCGGACCCAGGTTCATTTACGACCAGATCCTGGCCTTTGTCGTCAAGGTGGACCAACCCAACAACCTCGAAATGGTCGAGTTGCAAGGCCGCATGGATCCGCATCTGTTGACCGAACTGGTGCAATTGATGGCCGACGACAGTATCGAAATTATCATCGATGACGAGGAGGGCGACACCGGTGCCCAGGTTCCCGGCACTGGCGGTCAGAGCAACAATCGCGGCGGTGCGCAGAACAACGCGCAAGCCATGCAGAATATGGCGCGATTCCAGCAAGCCATTCAACGCGCCCAGCAGCAACAGCAAAGGCAACAGCAGGGCGGTCGTGGTGGCGGAGGCCAGGGCGGCCGTGGTGACGGAGGAGGTCAGGGTGGCCGACCAGGCGGAGGATCCCAGCCACGTGGCGGGGGTCGTTAGCAAAATCGTCCAGATGCGACCATTAAATCACGCGGGCCTGTCGATTTTCAAGGAATCGGCGGGCCCGTTTTTTTGCGGGGGAAAACTGCGTTTCGCCCTGAATGGGTGGTCCGTTTCTGCGGTTAATCCGGAAATATTCTGTAAGAAACCAGACCTTCGCGGCGACTATTCCCTCAGACGGCTTCCCTGCGGCGGGGCGGCAGGGCGATGCTGGCTATGCAATCATTCGGAAGGAATTCAATCATGCCCGAGACTTTTTGGCATCTCAGCAAGTGCGATCTGTTCAATCGTCTGCATCCGGATGACATCCGGCAAATGGAGTCGGTTTCGCGATTGAAGAAATTCAAACGGGGTGAGACCGTTTACCTGCCAGCCGACGACGCCGACGGCGTACTATTGGTGGTCTCCGGACGCATCAAGATCTGTCACCTCACGCCCGAGGGCAAACAGTCCATTCTCGT
>CAMYKF010000639.1 GCA_947258905.1 uncultured Pirellulaceae bacterium
TGGCAGCTGGTATCACCGCACCGAATGCTTTGGCCCGGTGCTGGGCATCATTCCCATCGATTCGTTCGAAGAGGGCATCAGAATCCAGAACTCCAGCGAGTTCGGTTTGACGGGTGGCCTGCATTCGCTCGATCCCAACGAAATCGAGGTGTGGCGCGAGAAGGTCGAAGTCGGCAACGCATATATCAACCGCACGACCACCGGGGCAATCGTGCAGCGGCAGCCTTTTGGTGGCTGGAAAAACTCGGTAACCGGTCCGGGCGCAAAGGCGGGTGGTCCGAATTACGTGGCTTCCTTGTGCGACTGGTCCGAATCCGCTCCGCCCGATACCGATGGGAATCTGCATAGCACGGTCTCGGGTCTGGTTGACGCGTTGGGCAAATTGCTGGATGACGACGCGGCACGGCAGCGATTCCGCGTAGCGGCAGAAAGTTACTCGCAGTGCTGGCGTGATTATTTCTCGCAACAGCACGACCCGTCGCAGCTGCACGGTGAAACGAATCATTTTCGCTACCGCCCGCGAGCCTGGCATCTGGTCCGTGTGCAGGATTCGGGAGCGGATCCGGTAGCCCTGGCACAAGTCGCGGTCGCCTGCCGGCTGTGCGGAGCCAGTTTGTACGTTAGCTTCGCTGACAAACCGACCTGGGCGGACGATATCGCCGATGTTGCTGGAGCCGAGATCAAAGTCGAATCCGATCAGCAGCTGGCTTCGCGATTGGCCTCGCTCGTTGGCGGCACGATGCGGATCATTGGTGAATACGATCCTCAAGTCTACGCACCGTCAGTGATCGGCAACATTCCGCTCGTGCGTAGTGAAGTGCTGGCCAATGGCCGGATCGAATTGCTGAATTACTTGCGCGAACAGTCCATGACCGAGATTGTGCATCGGTATGGAAATATTGTTTAGCTAAAAAAACTGAGTACTTTAGCCGCAACCGTGACAGCGATTACCGGCAATCATTTTAACAGGCCCGAGTTCTAGCTCGGGTCTCTTGCTTTAGCCCTTAGCCGCAACCGTTGACAGCAATTGCCGGCAAATCATCTTAATAGGCCCGAGCTTTAGCTCGGGTTTCAAGGGGCCAGAAAATGATCTTGCTCCCCGCCCGCCGATTTACGGCGGGCGGGGAGCAGATGGTCGTCGCTCGGAGTTACCCGACGTAAACGTCGGGCCTGGTGTGCAACTGGCAAGGGAATCGCTCTGTTTGAGTGGCCAACAATTTGATTTTCAACCTCAACCTCAACGTGAACGTAAACGTAAACGTAAACGTAAACGTAAACGTAAACGTAAACACCAAGCCCTTGTCCCGGTCGCATCCTCACAAGGACAAGGACAAGGAGGAGAAGCAGGGCGCGATGCTACCTACCGCGATTCCAGCGCGGCGCGAATGTGCCGGACGACCTCGCTCGCCAATGCCTGAGAGCCTTCTCGGGTGAAGTGCACGTTGACAGGCTTTTGTATTTCACTCAGGCGTTCATTGGCAAACGTGTACAAGTCGTTGATGGCAACACCGTTGTCCTCCATGATACGGCGGGCAATTTCGTTGTATCGCTGCGGAGCGGCAACGTCACGGAAGGGCCGCACGCCGCCTTCGGGAACCGGCGTCGTCGTGGCGAAGATCAGTCTGGCGTCTGTGGCCTTGAGCTTGCCCACGATCTCGCGTAACTGTTCGATAAATGGGGACACCCATTCTTTACACAGGGGATGATAAATGGGGATGATAAATGGGGACACCCATTCTTTACACAGGGCGGATTGCGGGGGTAGTGGGTTTTTGTATACTTGTGGTCAAGTCGGCCTGCAATTCTCTGTGGCTGGCCAGCTGGGAGCGGTTTTACCTTGGGCGTCTTTTTTTCCTGAAGGACGCTGTTTTGACGTAAACCTTCTCTTGTCCCGGCATTCGTTCCCAGGAGGACCGGCCATGGCCAGACTCGCGCGTGGTGAGTACCTCGACCCCTGCTCCATCCAGATCGTTCATGTCACCAGCCGCTGTGTCCGCCGCGCCTTTCTCTGTGGCCACGACGACTGGTCCGGCAAGGACTACCAGCACCGAAGACAATGGATCCGTGACCAGCTGGAGTTTCTGGCCTCGATCTTCGGTATCGATTGCCTGACCTATGCCGTCATGAGTAACCATTTCCATGTGGTA
>CAMYKF010000640.1 GCA_947258905.1 uncultured Pirellulaceae bacterium
ATGAGGAAGGTGGCTTCCAGCAATTGTTCGGCGTCGAGACTCAGCACCAGTCGTTGTCGTGAAAAACTTTCGGCCGGAATGGCTTCGCTCACTTCATAACCGGCGGCTCGCGGCACGATGACCCACTGGCCCGGATCGGCGGGGATTTTGGCCATGCCGGCGGCATCAGTCTGCACACGCATGGGTTGGGCGCGGCGGTCCTGCAGATTGCGCAACAGAATCTCCGCATTGGGACTGGGCTCGCGGGTAACCTGATCGAGTACGAAGATTTTCAGACCACGTTCGGTGGTCTCGTCGGCTGCCGTGTCCCGTTCGGACGGCGTTTCCTGCTGTTGTCGCAGGTAGATGTTCACTACCTCGTGCTCTTCGTCGAAGACATAGACCAAATCGGAGATGGTCGTTTCAAAGCCTTCGGCCTGTGCCCTGATTCGCCAGGTACCATCGGGGAGATTGTCGAAGCGATATTCCTGATTGGGTGTGACCGTCGTAGCGGGATTCGGCTCGGATTGGGGACCCGGCCGGCTCAGCATCATCGCTTCCAGCTGGATCTGGGGAATCGAAGGGGGTGTGATCTGGCTGGCATAGATCAACTTGACCACGCCGCGAATTCCACCGTTGGCCGGCGTCTCGTCAGGAACCAGTTCGAAGTTCCGCTCAAGGTCCACATCAGCACTGATCGTGATTGGCGGGGCATCGTCCAGTCGCTGGTATCCTTCAGCGGTCACTCCGGGAACCCAGTTACCAACAGGCAGGGCTTCGAAACGGTAGCCGGGCGATATTCCCTCGGATTCGTCGGTACGGGCTATGGTGCCACGCATGTCGAGCGCTCCTTCACGGCGCAAGTAAACGGTCGCGCCGGGAATCGCTTCGCCCGTGCCGGCGTCGGTGACTTGCCCATGCACAGCACCGGTGACGGGAAGGGGTTCGGGAATGACCGGAGGCTCCTCGGGCCAATGGTCGCCTTCCATCATTCCCAGAAACAGTCTGGCCATGCCCAGCTCTCTGGTCAGCGTGAATGGGTGCCCATGGTCCGGGTACGAGTAACCCTCGGCGCTCAAGACCGGGTAGTAGGTCCCTGGGTCAAGCGAAATGGAATACTGGCCGGAGTCGTCCGAAACGCCACTTGCCACAATCGCGCCCGCCATGTTGTGAATCTCGATCTCGGCGCGGGGTACGATTCCGATAATCGTGCCGTCCTCGGCAAGTGCGAGCACATGCCCCGCAATTCCGGTTTCGCCTTGCGGCGCCGCCACCAGCGCATCCTGAAGTACCAATCCCCAAGTACCAACAACCGCCATTAACCAAAGGCAAGGCCTCAAAATCGTGAGCGGGCTGTTCATCTTTCAACTCCCGTATAAAAGTCCACCCTCGGCGGCGGCGTTTGTATTTATGGGTTCAGGGCAAGCCATGCAATTGCGTGTTATTCCACTCCCCAATCGTCATAGGCAGGTCCGGGATCCTTGATCAGACGCGGGGAAATAATTACAGGTGGATGTTGCGGATTGGTACCGATGAACTCGATTTCGATTACACAGGCAACGCCCTTGTCGCCGGTTATTCTGAGGTCACACATGATGGGTACAAGTGGCGCGTTGTTCATATCAGCGGCCGAAGCAATCTCACGCCACTGCGAATGTCGGCTTTGGAGGACGATTACGCGTTCCTCCGTTCCATCCTCAAGTCTCCGCCATCTCCAGGAACGAAGCTGCGGAAGCATGCGGTAGCGAATGTGACAGCCCGGAGCGATGCCGTTGAGAAAGCCGAGATGGGCAACCAGGCGGAAATCATAGTCCTCCGGCTCAGCGTCCGCCGGAGCTACGAAGCGTGGGCGTGCCCATTCGGGATCCACAAACCCGACGAGTAGTCTTCCAGTTGCCTGACCAGGATGAATGACGAAATTGTTTGCGGGCGCAGGGTCGTCAAGGTCCAGCCCGTTTTGAACCAGCGTTTGTCCGATACGAAACACCTCCGGACCGGCAGGCGGGAACCACGCCGTCATGTCGTTCCAGATATCAGCCAGCTCGGGCTCTTCGGCGCCATTGCCGACCTCATCGGTTGCCGACACATAATGAAAGTCGAGGTTGAGTGTCCGATGCTCGGGATCGACCCACAACTGCGCGGGACCGAATTGAACATGCTGAAATTCCGTACTGCCCGGGCGGGGAACCGCCGTGACAAAAGGCATCAGAAACGTGTGCGCCTTGTCAGGATCGGCCGGCGTGACTTGAACATCTGTGAATTCGTATTCTTCGGCAAACGGATCGTTAATGATCGCGACGGCACCCGAAGCATCAGCCATCCACTGCTCGCGGTCCAGGTAGACGGGGACTAATCCCACGGTATACGAACCGACTTCGCCGACATTGCCGCTGACCTGCCAGCGCACCCGGTAGCGACCCTCATGGATCTGCAGGTGCACGCCGTGTACTTGCAAGGGTTCGCCGTAAGGCTCAGGTTCCAACGTCGGATCGTAGGGCAACCACGGATCGGGGTACGGATCCATGATGTCATCCCAGCTGAGCGGCGGCACGTAACGCTGTGGAGCCGGGGCAGGCGGTCCGCCCCACCACGGAGGTTCGCCGCGTGAGGGATCCCACAATGGACCGTAGGGTGACCAGGTGGAGGGGTAGGGGACTTCGCCAGGAAACGGTTCGTAAGCGGGGTCCGTACTGACCGCCATTTCGCTGTCAGCCACCGCTTGCTCGTCTCCTTCCACCACTGCGCTGGTATACGTCGCTGTGGTCTCCGCCGCAGGATGCTCCGTGGAATCCTCGGCAGGCAAGTCCAGTGCACCGCCATTGACCAGGTCCAGTCCCATCGCCTGGCCGGCAATCCACACATACGTTTCCCGCGGGTTGGGATAGTTGTGAACCAGCTGACCGGCCGCGTTAAAGTGCGCTGGAGGAATCAGACGAATCGCCTGCAGTGACAAACGATCAACGTCCGTTTCATTGCTGTCGTAAACTACACGCCCGTCCACTTCGACCAGCATGTGCTGCGGATGCCAGCGATCGGGCACCTCACTGGTGTAGCGGCCATGGCCCAGCAAGCCCACGGCGTGGCCGCGAATATCCGCGGTCGTCAATGGGCCGGCCTCGATATCCAGTCGAAATTCCTGCGGTCCGAAATCAGGCGTGGCGGGTTTTTCGGGCGAAGTCAACAAATACTTGCGTCCGCCGGTTCGATAGTAAACGTAGTTGGCGGTGTCCGCGCCGACATGCGCCGCGGTCGTCAAGGTGACTTTAAGTTCCGTTACCGCATCGCCGTTACGCCACGGACTGTGGAAATCGGCATCCACGAACCACGGGTAACTGCCGGCCAGTTGCCGTTGAATGCGGTCACGCTCCTGCAACATGGGCAACAGCACTTCATCGATGTCCATTAACTGTTGCGCCTCGTCATCCATATCCAGGCCGACTTCGACAAACGAACGCAATGTCTCGGCCTGTTGTTCCAGCGGCAGGATGTTGGCATTCAGCTCATTCAGGCTGATCTGGGCCAGTGCCTGCTCGTCCTGAATCCGTGCAAAGGCGTTTTGGTCCAGTGCGAACAGCTTGTCGTTAACCTTCAATCCATAGCTCTGCAGGCACCAGTCATTCATGCCGCGGGCGCACAGGCCGACGCGGGCGATATCGGAGACTCTCAGCCCCGCCAATAACCGGGCGGACATATGCAAGGGATCGTGATTCTCGCCGTCGAGATCGCGATGAAAAGTGAAACTGGCCGATGTCCCCGGTTCAACGGCGTGGGTGGCAATCGAGGCGTGCACAGGGACAGCGCCGAATTTGGCTGCCTGGGTTTCGGTCTGGCCGACGGGACTTAGCCACAAGGGAAAACCCAGCCCCAGGTCCAGCGCCAGTGGTTCATCAACGGCGTCGGCACTGGCGTCCATGGTGATGGTCAGCGTAATGGACGTCACCGGTTCATTGGGATCAAAGTTCTCCTGCAGGTCTGCCGCTTCATCAGCGACATTTACGGCAGGTAAACAACCAATGACAAGGGCGAGGGTCAGTCCCATTTGACAAAAGACTCGCATGACTCACTCCGGGGGTGATGGAGGGTTTTTGAAAGCGATGCCAGCCATACAAATTCGCGGCCGGACATTTTGTTTTTCTCGCTTTCCGATCAACGGAAAGTCCGGGGGGCATCCTGCGCCGCAATCAGGGTTCGCGGAGTGAATGAGAAGTTGCAAACAGCCCCGCCAAGGCGTACTCCGCCGCCAATTCGCCTCTGTTCTGTATCGGGCGATATATGCAAGATGCGTGCCGTAATCGTGCGGCAGGACATCACGCCAGGTCCGGTTCACGTCAGGACTGATCGAAAAAAGCACAGACCGGTGGATTTCGCCAAGCGCGCAGCGCGCCACGCCAAGCGCGCAGCGCGCCATTTAGGACGCATTGTTACAAAGCCGCACGCGAGGCTTCGTCGCAATCTGTCAGGACGAGCAACTGGCCGCCCGTACCCAACTGGGTAACAGCGAACCTGAAGCGACGAAATTGCCCGAATCAGGCTGCGAAAACCGGGCCGGTTGATTCAATCCAGAGACCACCAGCCGCTGGAATTCGTCGCGCGACATGGCCTGTGCACCGCACACCGGAATTGTCGGGGATATCAGTCGGATTCGATTCGGAAGCTGCTAAACATGCGCAGTTCCGCTTCGTTCAGCTGCCGATCTTCGGCCACCCGAACCAGGCCCAGTTCCTCGAAGACCGAAATACGCCGGGTGCGAAATTCCAGTGCCAGAAATTTGTCGCGATACGGAATGACATGAGCGATCGTGTGCACACCCGCCAGTGCGTCGAAGTGATCGTAGACATAATTCTTGCCGGCGACGCCGCCAAGTTCGGTATCACCGGTCGGCTCCCGGCCACCCCACAATCCGCGATCGTCCGCTGCGGTTTCGCTAATGCAGGAAATCATCACCAGCGGCGATCCGTCATAGTACATGCGGACTCCGTACGGTTCCTCCTCGATATCGAAGGCGTCAGGGACTTCCAGCGCAATACCCATTCCCTCATGCGAATAGCTGGTCCAGTTCACGCTGGCGGCGTCGACGGTGGGCAGGTCCGGTCGCAACAGGGGCAGACTGGCTACGATGCCCACGCCCGCCAGCCCCACAGCAACCAGCGCCGTGATGGCAAGCCAGGGAAACCGGCGCGGTTTTTCCTTGCGCTGCTCGTTCATTGCCCGGCAACCGACGGTTGCGACGTCAGAATGTCCAGCACGCGATCGTGCAGCAAGCCGTTCGTGCCAAAGGCATCGCCCGCATCGATCGATTCGTTTCCGCTCCAGTCCGTGAACCGGCCACCGGCTTCCCGGATCACCGGCAGGATCGCACCCACATCCCACGGGTTCACAATCGGATCGATCATGATCTCGGCGCGACCGGTTGCCACCAGCAGGTATCCGTAGCCGTCTCCCCAGCTGCGTGTGATATAAGCGGCTGACTCAAGAGCCAGGTATGCGTGATTGGCACCGCGCTCCGGAAACGTATCCACCTGACTGGTGACAAACGTGGCTTGCGACAGGTCGTTACACTCGGACACGCGAGCCGGCACCCACGGTTGATCGTGACGTTTGCGATGCCACGCTCCCAAATCCTGGGCGGCCACGATCATTTCATCCAGTGCCGGAATAACGATCGTTCCCGCAATCGTGCGACCTTCGTGTTGCAAACCCACCAGCGTGGAATACAGGGGCACGCCGCAGATGAAGGATTTCGTTCCATCGATCGGGTCCACGATCCAGCGAAATCCGGAAGTGCCCGGCCGCTCGTCAAACTCTTCGCCCAGCACCGCATCGTGCGGGTACAGCTGTTCCAGCTGCTGGCGAAACAGGCGTTCGGCGCCACGGTCCGCTGCCGTGACGGGTGAGGCATCGCCTTTGCGATCAATCGTCAGTGATTTGTCGTTGAAGTAATCGAGTGTGAACGAGCCAGCCGCCCGGGCCAGCTCAATCATTGCCCGCAAGCGTCCGTCAAACGGTTCGGACCACGGGCCCGGTTCAGCAGGGGAGAGTTGTTGCTTTTTGTTGACCGTCATGGCAGGTCGTTCTTTCAATTGCGGATACACTGAATTGGTCCAAGGCACAACCGGAGCACGTTTTGCCGAGGGGGCCACTGCTAACTTGTTGAGGGTGTCCGGGAATTGCATTTGGATACGTCGCGTAATTCTAGCGGCAGGGCGCAAGCCCTCCGGTCCTTCACCCGTAATCCACAACCGGAGGGCTCGCGCCCTTCCGCTACAATTCCCGGATACCCTCGGACAAGCCAGCAGTGTTACCGAAGACAAAATCTGCGCTGCGATTTTGACGAGGACTTATTTAGCTACAGATTAATAAAACCGGCGGCCCCCAAGAACCGGACCCCCTTGTTTCGGCAGGAGCCTCAACCTCCCGGGGAATCAATACGGCCATCGGCAAATCATGGAATTCGCGGGGTTCTCCGACCGGTTCTCCGACCGGTTCTCCGACCGGCAAACGCGGCAAACCCGGTGAAGCGAGCGAATTCGGGCTAAAATCAGTTTTTTGCGTGACGCTGCAGGCAGCCCTGCGACCAACCTGTCGACAATGAGAGACGCGGACTTGCTGGTGACCGAAATCGACGACCAGTCCCTGGTGCATCAGGCGCGAAATGGGTCGCGCGAGGCGTTTGAGACGCTGGTCACCCGTCATCAGGGTGCCGTGCGAGCGATGCTTTGGCGATTGCTCGGCAACGGGCAGGACGTTGATGATGTCGCGCAGGAAGTCTTTCTGTCATTGCTGAAGTCGGTGGTGCGATTCAAGGAGCAGAGTTCCTTTCTCACCTGGTTGCTTTCGATCACGCGGAACAAGGCAATCTCGCATTTGCGTGCCCGACAACGCAATCCGCAAATCACGATCGAATACATCGATCAAATTGTAATCCAGCGACAAATTGCCGCGGTGATGGAAGGTGATGGCGAACCCCCTGAACTGGAAGCTCTGCAGCGGTGCCTGTTACAACTCAGCCCGCCGCACTGGGAACTGATTCGGCAAGTTTACTTTGAAGGCCGTCGGGCAGCAGAAGTGGCGGAATCCATGGGACAGGCAGACAATGCGATCCGCATGAAGCTGATGAGAATTCGCAAGGCACTGGCCAGCTGCGTTCGCAAGCAAACGGGATGACACGATCAACCATGACTTCGCCAAACATCAACCAGATCTGGACTCGCTGGCTGGACCAGTCCGCACTCGATGAGTCGCAGGCTCGGGTGCTGGCCGCAGCGCTGACGGATGATGGCAAACTGGCCGACGAATTGCTGGAAGATCTCGATATGGTCCGCCAGTTGTCGGCGCTGGGACAATCCCCGACAAGTGATGCCGGGTTCGTCGCCGCAACTCTGAGTCAGTTCGATCAGCAAGTCGCAGCAGTGGAAAAGTCACCATCGGATGATTCAGTGGCTGTCGATCAACAGCCGTTTGGCTGGCTGGACGCGGCCAAAAACGAGGCGGCGCCCATGCCCCTGGCGGAACCGGTCGATTCGCCCGAACTGCCATCCATCAAAACGCGGGAACGACGTCGGCAAAAAAGTCCGCGGTCGCAACGAGTCTGGATCGGAATTCTCGTAGCGGTTCCCTTGATGATTGGCCTGGCCTTTTTGATCTGGCCTGGCGGCGAGCGGGCTCAACCACAACATCCTCCAGTGGCTGAAAAGGAACCGGGCAACGAAAACGGCGCGCCGCGAGTCGATGAGCCCATCGCCAGGATTCCCGAATCGGAACCGCTTGTTCCTGCCGAACCGGACTTGCCGAAAACTCACGAGCCTCCTGTCGAAAGCCTGGTTGACGACAACAGCCGGGCCAACCGCGATCAGAAGGTTGCACTCGACTGGAATCGTCGTGTCGTGCCCGAATCGGAAAAAGACCTTGCCCGTCCTGTAACTCCCCTGCAACCCGGGATGCCCGGCCAGCCGGTGTTCGCCAGTGTGCAGGAACGGGGTCGCTGTTTGTGGAGGGCCGCAGTGCCGGAATCCGGTCGCGTGGGAGTTGGCGAATTGACCCTGATCACGGGACGCGCCGATATCGAATTTGATAACGGTCAGTTGTTCAGAATGGTAGCGCCGGCCACGGTCCGGCTGGATGGTCCGGATCAGCTGACCTTGATCGAGGGCAAGCTGCAGGGGAATTCGTTCGAAGCCGAAACCGACGAGTTCGTGATTCGAACCGTTAACGCCCGGGTTCAGCCACAAACCGATTCCAGGTTCTCGATGGAAATCGAGCCGATTGGTGACCAGCTGACTGTCGACCGCGGCGCCATTGATGTGGTGCCCTGGTACGGCAACGCAACAGACGATTCCATCCTGTTGTCACCGAGCGGTCTCGACAATGCCATGATTCAGGATATCGATGATCAACACGGTGGGCCGATCCAGGCTTACTTCCGAAATAATCGGGGAGCCTATGAAGGTTGGGTGAATGTCGAAGGTCAGGTACTGAAGTCGCAGAACATGGAGTTTGTCAACGAGATATACCTGCATGCGCGTGATCGGTACATGGACTCGCCTCAGGATCTGCGGCGGGAATGGAACAATCTGCTTTCGCTGGTCCGCTCCGGTCAGAACATGGGCGGGCAACCAAATATCGGACAGCAGCTGACGGGGACCGAGTTCGACCAGTTCATGGACCGGTTCAGTGGCGTGCTGAATCAGGCGATCGATCCGGCTCAAGCCCGGTTCTTTCAGGGAACATTTGAGTTTAACGGGCGGCAGATGCAATTTAATTCGCCGCAGGAATTTGCAGCGGCGCGAGAAGAAATCCTTGGCTCCTTCGCCGAAGTTTTCGACCACTTCCAAAACCGGAACAAACGGTAACTTTCAACAACAGCAGGAACAGGTGAGGTAACAACAATGAAAAGGTTGTCATGGATCGTGGCCATCGGCATGTTACTGGCGGCTCCCGCAGCAACCAGCGCGTGGCAGGAGCAGGCGAATCTGCGGACCTGGAACCTGCCCGATACCGGAAAGTCGCTCGAGGCGGAGCTGGTTTCCTACGATGCGGAATCCGGCGAAGTGACACTGCGCGGGGAAGACGGTGGACTGATCCAGATGCAGGCGACGGAACTGCATATTTCGGATCGCCGTTATCTGAATCGCCAAATGGCGCGGAAAGACCGACCGCAGCGACGACGGGCTTCATCTTCTGATCCAATTGATCGCGCACTGGCCGGTGGCGGCAACAACACGGCCGACCCCTCGGTACAGCATCTGTACGGGATCGACTGGCATCGGACGCCGCAAAGCGCGCAAGCTGCCGCTACTGGCAGCCAGCGGGACGCTGACGACAAGCCGATTATCTGGTTCCGCGTGCTCGGCGACCTGTCGGGCTTTATGTGAAGTGCCGGCCATCGAATGAGAACCGTGACGTTCTCCACGCCAGACATCCAGCAAGCCATCAACGAAAACTTTGTTGCCCTGAACACGAACATCGAAGGCACCGCACTGACCGGCCAGAGCATCAAGCACCCGCCCACCGATCAGTCCGGTTCCTGCATTCGCGGCAACGGACAACAGAATGTGCAAACGATTTTTCTGACGCCGGACCTGGAGATCCTGCATGCAGCCACCGGTTATCTCGATCCGCAGGACCTGTACGAGGAAATGCAGTTCGCGGCCCGCTTGTTTTCCGCGATTCAGGTCGAACCCGATAACGGGTCCGCCCTGATACGAAACGCGCACCAGGAGCGTCTGCGTGATTCCGGGTTTTCGAAAAATCAAATTAACGCGGCCAATGATGTGGAACTGATGCGTGCGATGATGCAAGACGGCGGCATGATGCAGTCAGCCGGCGGTCGCCGGCCCGGCAACGGATCCAGCATGTTTGATTCGATGATTCGCCAGCAGTTCCTCAAGGACCAGCGGTTTTCCATTCGCTATCCCCTGATGTCGCTGAGGCAGCTGGAATCCGACCCCGGTGATCTGGTGGGCCGCGGCCAGACTTTTTTCAGCAGCAGCAGCAATTCAACGACCAACGGTAATCGATAACACCATCTTCCCCTTTGTTCTCTCTCGCGGGGCCCCTCGAGTCAGTCCGGGTATATGAGATCAAGAGATTTCGAAAGTTGCGGAGAGGTCGTGAATTTTTGAGTATTAACAAAGTTACCCTCCCAGGGGGGCTCTTCGCGGAATTTAGTGGCAAGTTTTCATTTGCTGGAATACCTCAGCCCCTGACCCTCCCCCCGGGCATTGGTGTCTACACAATTCGATA
>CAMYKF010000641.1 GCA_947258905.1 uncultured Pirellulaceae bacterium
CGGCTAGGTCCGCTGGCGTCTTTACTTCCAATTCGTCTTTTGACTGGCGGATATTTACCTGCCGGCGGCCAAGATACATGACAGTAAGCAGTTTCACGCCCAGATCGTCTTCCACCGTCTGCTTGAACTGGTCCATCAGCGGGTCGTTGAAGACCGCAACCTGATGGGCAGCGTCCTGATGGACATAACCGGCAGCGAAAATCGAAAACTCGGGAAAGAACTGAGCCAGTTCCTGCGCCGAAGCAATGGACATCTCCAGATTGCCCCGGCTGATCGCCTCCAGCTCTGTACCCTGTGCAAACAGCGTTCCGTTGTAGCCCGGCTCGTAGTCGGCGAATTCGGCGACCATCGGCGCGAAAACTTCGGTCATGGCAACCGAGCGTTGATCGGTTTCAGAACCCGCCGTTGCCAGCCGTAACTTGATCTTGTCAGCAGCGAAGGCGGGGGCGGTAATCCCCGCAGCCAGACCGAGTATGGCCAGTGTGGCGATCGCGGTACGACGCGTGAGTTTCTTCAACATTTCAATTCCTCCCTTGGATCAGATCGTCGATGAAATCAGTAACACTTTTAACGGATTTTATCGTTTTAGCAATATATTTCATATTTTATCTGATGTTTTCTATTTTATCTGTTCAATCTTATTTGCTTTCTGAGGCGGCCCACAGGCGTCATCGGCATCCTCAACGAGTTCGATTTCTATGTGCTCTTCAGTTTTTGCTGCCTTTTGAATAGCCTCGACCACCTGAAGCGAACGCATCCCCTCCCGGCCGGAAACGACAGGCATGGCTTCGCCCCTGATCACACTTGCGAAATGCGTTGCCTGGATCGAAAGCGGATCGCCCGCAAGCGCGATCAGATTGTTGGCCGAGATCGGCGTCCACCAGTCCGGTCCGGCTTCGTGGCTCCAGACGCGGAGATCAGGCAACGACAGGGAGCCGCGATCTCCGCCGATGAGGTAACAGCTCTCATTCGTCGCCGGATAAGCGGGGTTTTCCCGCGCTGTCAGTTCCCAACTCCACGGTGACGTGATGGAATCGGCAACTGAAATCGTCGCGACGGCGCCCGACCGAAAAGTCAGTATCGCGACTGCCAGATCTTCGTTTTCGAAGCCACGCCTTGAGGGAACGGATATCGCCTGTACGCGCTCAACATCACCGCAGAAATGCCGCATCAGGTCGACATCATGGACCAGATTGACGGATATCGGGCCGGCACCTTTGCGTGTTCGCCAGGGTGCTGCTGCGAAATAATAATCCGGTTTGTAGAACCAGCAGGTGGCGTTAACGGCGCGGGGCTCGCCAATGGCCCCGTCATCAATCGCGGCCTTTGCCGCCCGGACAATGCCATTGTGTCGTCTTTGGTGGCCGACAAGCAGGGGCACGCTATGCTTGTCCGCAGCATCCGTCAGGGCCAACGCCTCCTCCGACGTCACCGCAATCGGTTTTTCAATCAGCAACGGGCAGCCCTGCGCGAGGCAGGCGAGCCCCTGCTCAACATGCATCGGTGTCGGGGTGGAGAGGATCACACCGTCGAATTCCGCTCCATCGAACAGTTCGCCCAGCGTTTCGAAACACGGCGCGCCCAGCGCGGCTGCCGCCGATCGCGCCTGTGCATCGGGCTCGACGATCGCACCCAGTTCCAGCTCAGGGATACGCCGGACCGCCTCTGCATGGCGTTTGCCGACCAGACCGAATCCGACTACGGCGATCCGAGTGACGTTTGACATAAAGCACTCCTTACCTGCCCGCCGGATACCGGGCAGTCAGTGGAGCCATAGCCAAATCAACGGATTTGTTCAATAACGTCTTATATTTTTATAATTACCGGAATTATTTCCGGTTGAGAAAAATCCGCTCGATACGTAAATTACATGACGAAGCACGAGAAATCTGATGGTGTGTAATGGAGAAAGCGTTCAGCACAGTCGGTTCATCGACTTACCGGCGAATTAAGCGCGATATCATTTTCGGTGATCTCGCCCCGGCCTCAAAGCTCAAGCTGGAGGCGCTGCGCGAGCGCTATTCGGCCAGCATGTCCACCTTGCGCGAAACCCTGAGCCGGCTTTCCAGCGAGGGTTTCGTCGCGGCGGAAGAGCAACGGGGGTTTTTCGTCACATCCGTATCCCGCGAAGACCTGA
>CAMYKF010000642.1 GCA_947258905.1 uncultured Pirellulaceae bacterium
TTTCTGGAAGCGGTGGCGGCCGAACCGGAGATGCACGTGACGTTTCGACAGCAACCGGGCGATATCCTGTTCCTGAACAACTGGGTGACCCTGCATCGCCGCACCGCGTTTGAGGATTACGACGAGCCCGAGCGGCGGCGACACATTCTGCGCGTCTGGTTGAGCATGCCCAACAGCCGGCCACTGGATCCGATGTTTGCCGGGAATTACGGGGCGACCGAAGCGGGCGCGATTCGCGGCGGCATGCAGGAGGTAGGCAGACCGTAGCGGTGGCTTTCAGCCGCCGCTATGATCGCCCTCATCCGGCCTTCGGCCACCTTCTCCCCGAGGGAGAAGGAATCATAGTGGCGGCTGGAAGCCACCGCTACTTCTCCAGGCGAGCATAAATCAGGAACGTAACCGCGTCCGCAGAGAAGCCAGTCCCAGCAACAGGAGCAAGCCACATATTGATCCCGGTTCGGGCACCGCTGTGAGATTAAATTCGGTCAACGTCCAGCCAGCCCGCGCGAGTCCGGCATTGTTGATCGTCTCGTACAATTCGGCGGAAAAAGTCAACGTATAGGTACCAGGTGCGAGCGTGCCGGATGAACTGAAGGTGTCCGAGTTGATTCCGGTTGTGCCGGTGGAATTGTCGGCGTCTATGGGCCCCAAAGATGTTTCGGTCAAGGTGAATCCAAGTACTTCATCGGTTCCGGTGATCGTTTCGAAACCCCACGTGCCGCTCATGGTGTACTCGGTGGTTGAATTGACGGTGAATTCAAACGCCAGACTGGATGTTGCGGCATGACGTCCACCGGGTCGCGCCGCCACCGTTTTTTCCTCCGTTAGCAGACTGGATCCGGTGAGCGTCGTCCCGTCCCAATTCCAGGACAGATCGGTCGTGGTGAACGAATTGTCGCCACTGTCGGTGACCGAGAGGGAATCCACGGGCAAGCCGGAAGAAGCAGAGACTGGTGTGGCGTTAAACTCAGCAGTTACCAGGGCTGCGTAGTTGGTAACGATAATGTTCGCCTGAGTCGGCGAACAGAACGTCCACGTGATGATTGTACTGGCGAGGAGAAAACCAATTCCCCGCTTCCTGCGGGCTGACATTTGAAGTCCTTTTCGAAATGGCAAAATCGGGAGGAGTCGATTACAGGAGTTATCGTTTGGAATCCAGATGGACGACAAACTAAACAAACGATGTGTTGCCGGCAACCTGATCGGCGCAACACGATCCTGAAACTCGGTGATACTCAATTGTTGCTGCGAATTGTTGTTCCCCCGGGGACCGTACAATTGACAAAGCTTGCCGCGCATGGCGGATTCGTCTAGTGAGCCATTAGCGCTTTTTGCGAACCGCTGGATAGAACACTTCGCCGTTCAGTAACATTTCCTGTACACGCTTGAGCCAGCGCTCTCGTGTGGCTTGTGTTTTGGGCATAACGATCTTGCCAATGAACGCGTATCGATTGGCAGCCGTAACGGAGTCAAAGAATTCCCTGGCCTGCGGGTTTTCGTCGAGGAAGGCTTTTAATTCCGGTGGCATTTCCCGGGTTGCCTGGCCTCCGTAGGCCTCGGCCCAGCGTCCGTCTTTTTTGGCGGCATCAACTTCCGCCATGCCTTGAGGATGCATGTTGCCATCCTTGATCAGTTGTTCGGCGATCTCCCGATTGATCTTTGACCACATGCTGCGTGGTCGTCGTGGCGAGAATCGCCTCAGAAAGAATTGGTCGTCCAGCGAATTCAACAGCCCGTCAATCCAGCCGTACATGAGAGCGCCTTCACGGGCCTCATCGTACGTGATCGACTGAATGCCGCTTTGCTTCTTCGCGAACTTGATCCAGATGGCTTCCTGTTGACCGTGGTTTTTTTCCAGCCATCGCAGCCAGCGTGTCTGCGTCGGAAATGCGATTACCACGCATTCCTTGTGTCGGTCACTGGTTTTTTTGCGGGACATCATCGAGTCCTGAAGCAGTCAGACTGGAATTCACCAGTGATTCAGGCTAAAAACACGCCAAACCGATTCTAGCCGCAAAGTGCATCAACCGGATACTCGCTGCATGAACCTGATTATTTACCGTGTCGTGATTTTGGCGATCTGGCTGGCCGGGGCGTTGTTCACGACAACCGTCACCGGTCAAACGGCAACCG
>CAMYKF010000643.1 GCA_947258905.1 uncultured Pirellulaceae bacterium
AGGGCTTCGATGTCGATCGTGACCTGTTCGATGTTCTTTAGACCAACGGCGGCGTAGTCGTTCATCTTTTCCAGCTCGGCGGCACGCTTGAGCAGGAACTGGTTGAGTTCAGCTTCGCGCTGGCTGATTTCCAGCCTGGCCAGGTCGATCTGTCTTTCCAGATCATAATCGGCGAAATAGATGATGGTGTCGCCGGCGCCGACCTGTTCGCCGACCGAGGCCCGCACAAACGATATCTGGCCGTCGCCCTGGGCGCGAACCTCGACCATCGGGGCAGCCACGACGGCGGTCTGCACCTCCATGCGGAAAATGTTCGAGTAGAGCACCAGGGCCATGTAACCGAACACCAGGAAGCCAATCGTGGAATAGATACCGACCCAGGCGATCTGGCGCACGGGCAGTTTCTTTTCGGTCACCACGGTGGTGCTTTCCGGGTCCGGTTCGGTGGATACCGGTGTGATTGGAACATCGATCCGGGAAATCGAGTCGGCCACCTCGGACATGGCGCCACGCACCAGGTCCTCGATGAAATGGTGCATCAGCTCCAGTTCGCGCTCACCGATTTCGGTGTACTCGACGGCGAAGGATTTGATCTCGGGAACCGCACGGACCACCTTGGCCTTGGCGGTGAAGGAAATGTCGAAGCCCTGGAAGGGCAACGTCATCGAGACGTCGATCTCGCTGCCGACATTGGGCAGTTCCAGCTGATAGTTATCGACGCGGAAGCCGCCCAGACTCCAGTCGTGGGCGCGGACTGTAGGACCGTCGTCGCCGACGCGCAGAAACAAAGGCGCTGTCACCCGGTGGTGACGCCTCTGGTCCGGCTTTTCTCGACGCACTGTTACAGTCATAATTCTTTTTGGTCTGCACAAATTGAGATGCACAGCTCCCCTATCGCGTAAATAGCAAGTCACATGCCAATTGATAAAACGGCTTGTTTCTGCGGGGTTTAATTTGGCGAGCGCTCAACCGGTGGTTGATTGTGCGCATTTTGCAAAATTCGTTGCGTATTGCGCACAGGTTACGCAACGCAAGCAGGCGATGGCTCAAATTTTACCTATCAGCAGAAATCCCGAGCTTCGGCCATAAACTCAATCGCCGCGAACACAGAAATTCATCTGGCATGCAGATTGCGACGAACAGGTTTATCAGCGCTGTCTGTGGCCGATTTGTGCAAATTGCATTGCCGGCAACGCTGTTCAGGGAGACGCATTAAAAAGGAAAATCACATGAACAGTATTGTTCCGACAATCGGCGGCAAGCAGGATGGCGAAGAGTTCACCGCGTTGCTGCCCGATCATCAGGACGCGATGGCGGCCAATGCCGTACACCGCCCGTGGGGCAGTTTTGAATCAATCATCAACGGCAACGGCTATCAGGTGAAGCGCATTGTTGTTTCAGCCGGCAAGAAGCTGTCGCTGCAGTATCATCATCATCGCTCCGAGCACTGGACCGTGGTTACCGGTACCGCACATGTCACGCTCAACGATGACGTGCTTATCCTGCAGCCGGATGAAAGCATCTATATTCCGCTGGGTGCCGTGCACCGGATTGACAACCAGGGTGACGATGACATTGTGCTGATTGAAGTGCAGTGCGGCGATTATCTGGGCGAAGATGACATCGTTCGCATTGAAGACGATTTCGGCCGCGCCTGATCTAACGATTATTCAGTTCAGTCCTGGGGAGCGTTACGCGTTTCCCAGGCTTCTTTTTTTCGGTAGATCGTCGAGGGGCTGACGCCGAGCATCCTGGCGGCCTTGGGTATACTGCCGCCGCAGGCCTCGATTGTGCCTTCAATGGCGTGCTTTTCAATCTGCCATAGCTCCATGCCGGCAAATGACCTGGAAATCGGCACATCGCCGGCCTCGCGCAGATCATCGACTTCGAGCCGAGGTTCGCCAAGGATTGCCCTGTCCTCAGAGATCAGTTGGTCGAGCATGTGCCGCTCGACGGTTTCGCCATCGTACAGGACCACAGCCTGACGCACGGCATTTTGCAGTTCGCGAATATTGCCGGGCCAGTCATGGGCGGTCAGCGCCTGTTCGGCCTCGCTTGAGAACTGCTTGAAGCCCTTGCCCTCTTCGACGGCGAATTGTTTTAGGAAATGTTGTGCGATTTCCAAGGTGTC
>CAMYKF010000644.1 GCA_947258905.1 uncultured Pirellulaceae bacterium
TTTGTTGCCGCAATTCATCCGTGGGAAACGGATCGTACGTCGGCAAGTGATTGGTTCGCGAATCCATGTTCCGTTCGTAACCGGTGCGGGCGCGGGGCCGGTCCATTCGCTGCAGGTCCCGCTCGTTACGGCGAAACTGCCGACGCATCTCGTTGGCTTCCGACTCGCGCAGTGCCACCTGGTCGTTAACCGCTGCCTGGACACTGGCCATTTGAGCACTCAGCGCATCCAGTTCCGCCACCACCGAATTGTACTGCGATTGCAGAATCGCCAGATCGCCTTCGTATCGAATCAACTCGCGACGGGCCACGGCCGCCCGACTCAGCAATCTGGCTCGCCAGTAAGGGTCTTCTTCGTAATAGGCATCGTTTTGCAAAATGGCAATGTCGTTGGCGATTCTCACGATCGTTGATTGTACGGATGCGATTTGGACGTCCAGTCGAGCCAATTCTGATTCAAACGGTGCGGCGGCCTGCCGCAGTTTGCTGATATCGGAATTGGCCTGATCGCGAATGGCATTTACTTCGGCGGCCAGTTCGGCCTGCCGCGCCGACATTTCCTGGTTGTCCATGGCGATTTGTTGCCGTCGCGCTTCGGTTTCCGACTTCTGCTGTTGTTCCAGGTCGGCCACGTTGGACGACTTTTCGTTCAACAGGTCGGTGTAGAGCTGCGAAACCTGTTGCCGCTGGTTTTGGAACTGGCCAAAGTCGACATCGTCCAGTCCATCGGTAATGACGGCCAGCGTATCCTGCAGCGTCGTGTCGCGGACTTGCGACTGGCCCGGCCCCTCGGCAAAGGCATACAGGCGTCCCAGTCGCGAATAAAACTTGAACCGCGTGGCCTCATTCGGACTGGCGGCCAGCAGCATCGTCTTCAGTTCCTGCATTTCCAGCAGCGCACGATTGAATTGGTCCGTCATTAAATGCAGCCAGATCTGGGCATACTTGACATCCAGATTGCCTGGCATCGATTCCGGCAGTCGCTCGACCACCTCGGCCGCTTCGCGGTACCGGTCAAATTCGATTCGGTTCAGCACATAGGCCCATTGCACCAGTGGATCGGCTGCTGCCCCGGAGGACTGTTGGGCGCGAAACTCACCCCGGGCGGCACGCTGCGTTTCCACACCGCCGCTCCACAGATCGTTCAGCAACCGATCGATCGTCGCGCGGGAAGCATCGGTCAGCTGGGCGGCAGCAGTGGCGGGTTGCCAAAGGATGGCGGCGACCATCGCCAAAATCATGCCGAGTAGCTGTCTCATGAATCACCTGCCATTAACCCTGCTGCCCCGTGAACATGCTATCGTTTGACGGAAGTCTGGACAAGTTTTCCGCGAAGATGTGATAGCGACGTTGTCCATGGATGCAGGGAACTTTAGGGGTTTTGCCAGACAGGTTGATTGCATTCGGCGGTTTGCAGCTGATTTTTTGCTGGCTTGCGGTTCGCATTGACTTGAACAGGCCTTCGCGGGACAGTGTGCGGCGGAAGGAACCTAATCCCGAAACGAGGTGCAAGGATGCAACCGATCGGATTCTCTCAGGCTCATCGTCTGTTGACGTGCGGCGTGGCCGCCATTGTCGCCGGCCTGTCACTGAATTCAGGCAACGTGCTGGCTGTTCAGGAAGGAATGTTACCGCCGATACGTCCGGCTTCTGTTCCGGAGACTTCGCCAGCGTTCAGCCCACCGCCACCGGCAGGGCCTTCGATAGGTGATACGCAGTCGAGTCACGCGTATCAAAACTTGCCCCCCGTCCAGTCAATGCAGCGCGGACAGCAAACCTCGCCACCTTTACCGGCGAACAACGATCGCATGGGAACGTTTGATTCCAACAGGCTGCGCGGCTCCATCGAACCGAGCCAGCCCTCACGAGTCGCGCCGGCCATGGCCCGACAACCTGCTGTAGCGAATGCTGCTGAGGCCGCGTGGTCCAATCGCGGCACGCGTGGCAATCTGCCGGGTCAAACTCCCATTGTCGATCGTGCTTTGCAGCCAGCCGCCTTCAACGCCGTTCCGACCTCCACAACTGCCAACTCATCCGCACCCGAATCGTCCGCTCCGAACACTCAGGAGCAAAATGCAGTTGGACCCAATACCGACTTTGCCAGCCGCCTGGTTGAGCAACTGGCTGCTGCCGATACAGCCCAGGCCATCGAGGGTCAGCCGATGGAGCTGCTTGACATGCTGGCCAATGCCGATTCGGCGAAGCAAGCCGAACTGGTCCAGCAGTACTGGAAAACCTGGGGAGCCATGGCCCAATACCGCTTCGCCCTGGACGAACTGCAATTGCTGCGCGGGGTTGGACAGGTTCGCAATGAAACCTCACGTGTACTGCTGGAAGCCGCCCGGTCGGCGGCCAGCAACGCGATCGCGGCGCGGGAAATCGACATGGTCGCCCAGCGCCAGTTACTGAACGGATTTCTGCTCGGTCCCCGGTCCGAATTGTTGCCGCTTCCCGTCGATATGCCGCTGGTCAAGGGTTACCGGACGAATTACGAAGTGTATGCGGCCGAGCAAACTTTACCTGACCGGCTGTTTGCGATTCATCATCTGCTGCCCAAACAGCAGCAACTGATTGGAGACTGCGCGGCAACGGTCCAGCGATGCCGCAATGCGGTAATGCAGTCCTCACGTGCATTTTCACAAGGTGCCGAGCCCGCTGCCTCGGTGTTACAAGCCATCCAATTGTGTCGCAACAGTCATTACGCGTTTGTGCAGACCGTCGTGGATTACAACACGACCATCGCGGAATATGCGATGGCAGTCAATCCTTTTAACACGGCTCCCGAACAGGTTGTCGCGATGCTGATTCCGGTCAAAGCCACTGCCGTGCAGGAAGACGCGGGCGACACCGAATTGCAACAGGCCGCCTTGCCGGATTCTGCCTGGGGCCAACCGGCGGCACCGCAATTCCAAAACCGGAACACGCCCCGGTCTTTTGCACCTGGCACGGCGGCCAGCCAGCCACCGGGCCTCGACCGCTCGGCTTTTGGCGGTAATGCCAATCAGGGATTCCAACCGGCACCAGCGGGCTCGTTCCGGCGTTGATCGGCAGCCGGGCAGTCACCTGCGTCTGCTTTAACACGGCAAATCCAACGACAAGGCCCGGCGACAGGGGATGTCACCGGGCCTTGCGGGTTGCACGAGAAACCGCCACGGGCGATCGAGGTCTAGCGATCGTTGTTCCGGTTGGCGGTGCGGGATGTGCTATTCGAGAAAAAGAAAAGGCTGTTCTCGGCGCCAATCGCATTGCTGCTGGCTGAGCTTTGCACAGTCGCCCGAATGATGTGTTCGCCACTGATGGACGAAGTAATGGGCACGGTCAGGTTTTGAGTCTGACCGGGTTCGAGACGGAACGTGTTAAAGGTGACTTGCTGACCGTTGATCATGTAGTCAGCCGACTCCAGTCCGCTAATCGTTTCCGGCAGGTTCAGCTGGACAGCTACATCGGTCGCTGGCTGGGTACCGCGATTCTGGATCTGCACGATGACCGACGTCGTCGAGCCGGCTTCGATGGGCTCGGAATTCGTGATCACCTTGAGATCGATATCGGCGCGGCCAATGGCCCGGGTGTGCATTTCGGCGTGGGTCATCGCTCCGGCTTCGTTGCCGACGGAAATCTTGACGGCGTGCTGGCCAAACTCGCTGATCGTGGCCTTGAACGGAATCGTCTCTGACGAACCGGCAGCCAGTCGCGGAATGGTCCAGGTAATCGATGACGAGGCCGGATCGAAATCAGCCTTGCGGTCCACCACCTTGATGACCATGCCCATGGGCAGCATCAAACGGACTTGCACGTCTTCGACATCACGAGTCTGGTCGTTGTCAACCGTGATGGCCCACGTGTTCATGCTGTTCAGATAAGTCAGATCGGGGCCTTCGATGCGGGCGGCCAGCTGGGTGTTCACAAACGTCAGCTGCTTGGCAGCCGTGCCGCGTACGTTGTCGCCCTCGATAACCACTTTCATGCTGGCGGTTCCCTGCTGGACAGCGATCGCCGACATCTGGACTTCGCGGGTTTGGCCTGGATGAATCGCGGGAATGATTTGCTGGCCATTCTGAATCGCCGCCTGTTCGAAGGCACTGCTGGGCGTGCAGGCCTGGCGAATGGCAATGTTGTTGACCGTTTCGGTTCCGGCGTTGCGAATGATCACTCGCTGACTGACTTGCTGGCCCACAACAAAAGTTTCGTCGCCGACGATATCAATATCGACTTGCGGCGCCGTGATGTCCGCCGAGAATCGCGTCGTGGAACTGGTTGTCAGTCGCGGGTGCACGCTGACCTGACCAGGCTGGTCGGCCTGGAATTCAAATCCGTATTCGCGGGTTTCGCCAACCGCCAGATTGCCGATGGAGAAGTACACCGCACGGGACTGCTGCACGCCGCCTTCCGGGAATGTGGAAATCACACGTCCGCTGCCATCGATCTCGATCGACAGGTTGACGCCTTCGGCGACAATGGGTCCGTCATTGATGATGCGGAAGCGGAACTGGCTGGATCGGTGAATGTTCGCCTGTTGCGGCCCCAGCGTGGTCATGCGGAGCTGCGGCGTCTGGTAGGTCGACTGGCTGGCAATCGGTGCCGCCATGCGATTGCTGGCGTTCAGCGCGTCCAGCGACTGCGGCTGGGCGATGGTGGGTTGGCCAATCGCCTGGTTGGAAAAAATCTGCCAGGCTTCCTGCTGGGACTCGGGTGCCATGGCAACGCGTGGTTCCAGCATTTCCGGCGGCATCGTCTGTGGTGCTTCGGTTTCCTGGGTGGGTTGTTCCGGCAGTTCCTGTTCCGTGAGAATCGGCGGCGGCATCAGCATTTGCGGCGTGCCCGACAATCCCTCGGGGTCCATTGTCCGATTGACAGCCTGACGCAGCAAATTCCCGACTTCCGAAGTCGCATCGTCCCAGGCTGGTTCGGCCATGGCGGACTGGCCAGCCGTTTCGGCCTCTTGCATTACCGCCTGGGCGCTGGCTGCAGGCCATATCAGGGCAAGAGCCAGGAACATGCGTCCCCAAACGCGCCGTGATTTGTAAAAGCGAAGCAACATCTCTGACTCCTTGCGGTATTGCGGATCTGCTGGTGGCCGGGCGATTCGTTTTGCTGACCCGACCCGAGCCAATTGTGCGGGTAATGTTTATTTTTGCGATGGAATCCGGCAGCGGCGGGTTACGCGCAGCGGGCCGGCTTCAACGGTTTCCGTAATCTGTTTATCGAGACGAAAAGGCGTTTCCGTTTAGACCGGTTTTTCAGATTATGCTGACGCTGGCACAGTCAATCATTCCGCAATCGCCACAACCGGCAAAGTTTAACAAGGGGGCGGGCGGCGCCGAATCTCAATCGCCGCTGTTTGATTCCCCTGCATCACACCATGTCGCTGCGCGCAGTTGGAAATTTATTTCAACGTCCCCGTGCTAGCTGACCGGACGTGTCAGGGCTCCCGCGATACTTCCCAATGGCCAGGGAACGGCAATCGACTCGCCCCGATGCGGGCCGGCACTTCGGCCAGCTAATCACCACCCATTACAGACAACGGGAGCAAACAAAATGTTGGTACTGTCTCGCAAAAAGAATGAATCGATTGTGATCAACGGAAACATTCGCATCGAGGTATTGCAGATCAAAGGCAAACAAATCCGTCTGGGCATCACGGCACCGGCCAGCATGAAAGTGCTGCGTGGCGAATTGCCGGCCCGGCGACACGATTCTGGATCTGACAAGACCAAGGCAGATCCGCAGCCAGGACAATCAACGGTGCCGGCCGAACCACCGCAAGCCATCGACTGTGACCTGAGTAATCTGGCGGCCGTGGTTCCGGCCACGGCCTGAAAAATCTCTCTTTCTGATGACTGGTCCCCCACCGGCGAGCGAATGGCCGCTCGCCCATGACCGGTGCTGCCGGGCGAAAGTTTCGCCCGGCTTCATCATTTCTTCGCCAAACAGCAAATGCAGCAGTCACCGTTTCTTGCAATGGCTGGAAGTCCGGAAAATAATGCGCCTCGTTGATATTGTCTCGGTGGCTGGCTTGTCTGTTCCGGAGTGTTCCCATGCGAAGTACTGGTTTTGCGTTCCTGCTCGTGCTGGCCGTTCTCGTGTTGCCGACTCACTGCGTGGCGCAATCAACGTCTGACAGTATTGCCGTGCTCGGTGGCCATTGGTTTGACACCGAATCAGGAACCTTTCAGCCCAACGAAGGAATCCTGATCACCGACGGACGCTTTGCGACGATCGATGCTCCGGTAACACTGCCTGAAGGCGTGAAATTTGTGAAGCTGTCTGATGATCATTACATCCTGCCGGGACTCATTGACTGTCACGCTCACTACAACGTCAAGTTGCTGCAAAAGCGCCGGGAAGAATTCCATGTGATTCCCCTCCAGTACCTGGCCAACGGAGTCACCGTGACTTTTTCATGCGGCGAGTACGATCCGCAAGGCATGTTGCAGTTGCGCAAGGATATTGAGAGCGGCAACAAGATCGGACCACGCCTGCTCAACTCGGGTCCCTACTTCGGAATCGCCCGGCGACCATGGCACGCTGATCCGCAACAAGTGCGTGATGAAGTTGATTTCTGGGCCGCCCAGGGCGTGGGGGGATTGAAAGCCAAGCTGATTGACCCGGAGTGCCTGAAGGCCTTGATCGATCAGGCCCACAAACACGATTTGACGGTGACCGGTCATCTCGATTCCGGTTTTCGCAACTCGGTTAACCCGAGCACGGCGATTGATATGGGCATTGATCGCATCGAGCATTTCCTTGGTGGCGACGCCATGCCCGACAATCGCTCCGCCTACTCGTCACTGGCCCGCATCACCGCGGATATGCCCGAGTTCAAGGCCATCGTGCAAAAATTCATCGACACAGATACGTATTTCGACGCCACCATCACCGCCTACGGCTACTTTGGCGACCGCGAACAGTTTTACGATTACTGGTTTGACGAGCCCTCGCTGTTGACCGATTACGTACGCGAGAAAATTGACGAACGCAATGCAGCTCGCCAAAAGCGGCCGGATCGCGGTGGCGAGCGGCGGCAGCAAAAGAACCTGTTTCAGCAAATCTTTGAGGCCAAGCAAACCACCATCGACGACTACTTTCGCGCAGGCGGCCTGATCACACTGGGTACCGATCATTTCAGTAGTGGAACGCACCTGGCCGGATTCGGCGCGCATCGCGAAATGCATGTGATGGCCAATGCCGGCATTCCGGCCGCGGATGTCATTCGAATCGCCACGATCAACGGGGCACGCGCCCTGAAAATTGATGATGAGCACGGTTCGATCGCAGTCGGCAAATCGGGCGACTTGTTGATCGTCAGCGGCAACCCACTGGAAGATATTACCAGCACGCGCAACGGACAGTACGTCATCCGTTCCGGCATCGTCTATCGTCCGGCGGAACTGCTGGACAGCGTCAAGGGGCAACTGGGTCCCACCAGCGATGAAGAGGCTGCCGAGTGGTAGGGCGGTGGACCGCCGTTTGCGACCACGCATCGTCAGTTTAACATCTTTGTCGATTTGAATATGTTGGCGGTTGCCGTCTGCAACGGGGACATCGGAACAGACTACCGCTTATCCTGCTTCCGCAGGCCACGCCACGATTTCCCTGTCACCCTTGATCGCTGACTCGTTGAGAACCTCGATCTCGTAATCAAGTGACTCGAGAAACTCCATCACAAACTGATGTTCGGTCTCTCCGTGAGTGGCTACCAGCATACGCGGCCGACGCCGCGAGATCGTGCGCCGGGCGCCGCGGATGGCGTCAATCTCTCCACCCTCGACATCGATCTTGATAAAGTCGGGCATCGGGTAGCCCTCGCGTTCGATCAACCAATCGACGGCCACGGTCGCGACCTGCAAGTTGCCGCTGCCGGACAGATGACCGGTGCCGGTGCCGGTTCGAGATTCAAACCGTGCCTGGCCGGGACGATCAGCGACCGCGGCCTCGATCAACGTCACGTTGGACACGTGATTGATGTCCATGTGACGCTTGATGCAGGCAATATTCAGCGGTCGGGGCTCAAATACGAGAACGCGGCCGGTGTCCCCCACCAGTTTGGATTCCACCATGGCAAAGTACCCGACGTGGCCGCCAATATCCCAGGCAGTTTGTCCGGGAGTCACGCTTTTGACCACGGCCGCGGTCTTGGCTGGTTCATAAGTGCCTTGCAGGAATCGCTTGCCGGCAAAGGCGATCCAGCGATGACCACGCAATGGGCCACCTGTGATTGGCAGGGTAAACCACGCCGTGGTGAATTTCAGCTTTTCCCGGATACTGCGAAACATGGCGTTCCTCTGATTTGATACGGCGAAGTTTCCCCGACTTTTAGTCAAGTTGCGGGATGCCGGCATGGGTAATTTTTCAATTCTGCGAGTCGACCGGGTCCGGATTTCCCTGTTCGACCAGTACGCGCGAACCATCGGGGACGAGTCGGTAGATGCGGTCGGCGTAACGATCAAACAGACTGAGGTCGTGGTGACTGATCATCAGCACCTGAAAACCGAGTTCCCGAGCCGCCTGGTCGACAATGCCTGCCAGTCGCGGGACCAGCTCGGCGCGGAGCCAGCAATCCTGCTCGTCGAGCACCAGAAAGCGGCGGTGCGATTCCTGCGGCAGCGTCGCCAGAGCAAACATTCGCAGGCCGACACTGAGGATATTTTGTACGGAGCCGCCAGTTCCTCGCTGCACGTCCTCGATGTTGCCATCCCGCGACACAGAAAACTCAACGACGGCCGAGCCGCGTTTGAAATCGGCCGTGGCCCGGAATTCGATCGGTTGTTCCAGCACGTCCTGCAGGGCCACGGAAAGTTTTTCCTGCACGATCTGCAATTCGCGTTCAAACAATTGCTCGCCCAGTTCCTTCAAGGCGTCGGTGACGGGCTGGGCCAGCGCCAGCAACTCGTCCAGTTCGGCGAGGCGTTGTTGCAGGTGGGTCTGGCGTCGTTGTTTCTCCTCGCGTTTTCCAGCCAGACGCTCGGCGCGGTGACGCAAGGCGACCGGTGAGGCCGCCGGCCGTGCGGGCGGGTCTGTCAATTGGGTCGCAGTTTTGGCCGGATCGGTCATGGTCTTTTCAAACGTCGTCGTTGTCTTCGCCTTCAGTGAATCCGGCGTCGATTTCCTTTAACTGTTGTTCAATGGCGTCGAGACTTTCTTGATACTCGGCCTGTTGCTGTTGATTGCGTTTCTTCATATCGGCCAGCTGCTGTTGCAGTTGTTCGAGATCGTCGGTGCCGAATTGTTCACGAGCCTGCTGCTGGAGTTCGGCGAGCCGATTCATGGCCTCCTCGCGTTGCGTTTTCACCTTGATCTGTCGCTCGTGCAGCTTTTTGTGCCGCTCCCGCAGCTGCTCGATCGATTGACTGGCGGGACTGGATTTAGACATCGACAACCTCCGTTTGTGTAACCTGGCCGGCCAGTTTGCGGATTTCCCTGGCCACAGCCGGATCGAACTGGTCGAGATTTTTTTCCAGAAACTGGTGCAACCCCGCGCCACTGTCAGTGCGTCGTGTTTGCAACTCACGCAAACCGTCGACAAACCGTGACGGGGAATCAGCCTCATCCGAGTGTATTACCGCCTGGTGAAAGACCGCGTCGGCCGGTTCGTGCGGCACTGTGATCTCGCTTAATTGATAGTCGTCCGGCAGCACATCGATACGCAACACCGCGGGCACGTGGTCGCGAATGGCATCGACTCGCGAGCGGCGGCTGATGTTGCCCGGTGTCAGCCAGCGTGTGCGACCCTTTTGAACCGGCGGCAGACGCCGGTGAATGTGGCCATTGATCAACAAGTCGACATTCCCGATCTCAAAGGGCGAAAACCGTCCGATACCGTCGTACCCGGCAATGGCAATGTCATGATGTGTCAGCCAGACGACCAGTGGCGATTCCTCAAACAGGCTTTTACGCCGGGGCAGGCGTACCGCTTCGGGGACCCGCTGCCGGTACGACGAACCGCCAATGACCACGGGCCGCCCATTCATCTCGCCGACCCACATCCGGTCTTCGCTGACCAGTTGCAAACAACCGGCCTTGATCAGGATCGACAACGAGTCGTTTTCGTTCAGCGTGGTTTCGGCGCAATCATGATTGCCGTAAATCCCCACCACCTCGATCGACAGCATCATTTCGATCAGCTGGCCGACCAGCCACGTGGGATTGTCACGAGGTTTGTC
>CAMYKF010000645.1 GCA_947258905.1 uncultured Pirellulaceae bacterium
TTGCATTTTGCAGTTGTCAATTTGCAATTTGCAATCGAATTCTCAAACGCACCGCATTCCACGTCGTCGATCACGACTACGACTACGATTGGGATGACGAGCGTTGTTACTTTCCTTCCAGTGTCCATACAGACAACGCTTGTTCCCGGTCGCTAATGCCGAGGGCCAATCGTTGCGAATCCGGAGAGAAGGCAACGCAGAGTGCTCCTGACTCAATCCGACTTGCGAGTCGGCCATCGTTTGCGTTCCATACAAGAACTTCGCCCCCGGTCCGGGCGAGGAAATTGCCGCACGGCGAAAACTCCAAAGACAAGGGGCCGGATCGAGACGGTGCATCAATCGAGTGCACAAGCCTTCCGGTCTCAAGGTCCCACAGCTTGACGCCAAACATATCGCCAGCCGCCAAGACTCGATTGCCCGGCCTGATAGCGACCGACACAACCTGGTTGGGAGCTCTCAGGTCTCCTGCCGGATGTTCCTTGCCAGTATTGTCATTTTCGATATGACGCAGCAGTTCACCGGATTCGACGTCCCAAACCATAACGCCGTTTTCCTGACTCGCCGTACAGACCAACTTCCCGTCACGGGAGAACGCGACATCTTTGGGGTCCAGCGCCCCCTCGTGTTGCCACCTGTGTAACTGCACTCCGGTGTTCACATCCCAGACGCTTACCGGTATGTCTTCTCTGATGCCTGTAAAATTTCTTCTCCCATGAACCAGGGCGACGAGCCTTCCATCAAAGGAGATGTCCATGTGACTGACGCCAATATTTTCCGGCAGCGCGATTTCTCGCGCCTTGCCGGTTTCCGTATTCCATATTTGGGCAATGCTCCGGGGACAAGCCACCGCCAGTTTGCCGTCGCCGTCAAACCGTGGCCTTTCCATCAGAAGAAAACGGTTGCCGTGAACATCTGTTTCCAATTCACGTTCACTTTCCAGTTCACCGGTTTGGGCGTTCCAGACTCGCACGAATACTGTGCTCGCCGCTGAAAAGCTGATGATCGACTCGCCGTCCCGGGAATACATCACACCCAAAACGGTGGTATTGTCTGGCAAACGAAGTTCCTGGGTTTGTGCCGGGCGCACCGCGCAACCGAACATGGCCAGCAGGAATGGCGCTTGAGTAAGCATGGTTTTGATACGGGGCATCGAAGTTTTCCTTCGAGTTTTATGGATGAGCGTCGCAAGTGCCGAACACGCAAGGCTATGTTACTCGCCGAACATCGTGGCGTTGCAGGCTCAATTGTACATCCAATCGGCTGACTCGTACGATGGCCTTCCAAGGCCGTCGACCAACGGTGGTTCCCGACGGCCTTGGAAGGCCATCGTACGGTTCGATCTACCGGCGTTGATGCTTGGTGGCCGCCGCACAGGGTTGCTGGTCAGGATCATCGGCGAAATTGTCCGTAGCGAATTTCGTGCTCGTGCTCGTACTCGTGCTCGAAGGGGTACAGCGTGGCCGACTCGATGCAAATCGGTGGTTGATCGATGCACGATCTGACCCGGATTCTTCTTCGAGCACGAGCACCGTTTCACTGAGCACGAGCACGAACCCCCCTGGCCCCCCTCTGTGAAAGGGGGAATACCGCGCACCGAACATGGCGGTATTGATGAACAAGAGTTGCAACGAGGTGATGAATCCGTTAGCGCAGGGCAAATTTGGATTCCCCTGGCCAACCGGTTATCTTGCTGCATGTCACTCGCGAATCCATTCCAGGGTAGAAATCATGAAAATAACACCGGTGTCAGGCATTCTCGTACTGCTCACAGGATTATGTTTTGCGCAGCAACAACAGGTGACCGGCCAGGGAAGTGCGCCCGAGCAGGAGGCCAGCCCGGCGGCGCTGATTGACGGGACCGGAACCGGCTGGGTGGAGCTGTCGTTTGAGGACTTTGTAAACGTCAACTGCCCCGAAGATACGTGGCGTGCCGAAGGCGACTTGATCATTTGCAACGGCAATTGCAACGGCGGACTGCGCAACGCCGAGCAGTACACGAATTTTGAAATGGTCATGCAATGGAAACATCTGCAGCGTAGTGGCAACTCTGGCGTCTTCATCTGGTCGCCCAAAGACGTGCTGGATCAGCTACAACCCGGAGCATTGCCCCAGGGCATCGAGATTCAGATCCTTGATCACGGGTACGCTGAAGACTGGGAGGAATCGCGTGGCAGCAAACCGGACTGGTTTACAACTCATGGTGATGTTTTTCCGGTTGGTGCCGCGAACATGGAACCGTTTGATCCGGCGGCCCCCAACGGCAAACGCAGCTTTCCGTCGGCCGATTACAGCCGCGGGTTTGGCCAGTGGAACCACTACTACATTCGAGCCATCAATGGCGAAGTCCGGTTATGGGTCAACGGCCATGAAGTGTCTGGCGGGACGAATTGCTCTCCAGCCTCGGGTTTCATTGTTCTCGAAGCCGAAAGCGCTCCCATTGAATTCAAGAACATCCGGGTTCGGGTATTGCCGTAGAGCGGTTGCCAGGTGGAGAGATCGTGTGACGAATTGTCCGTATCGAATCTTGTCCTTGTGCTCGTAGTCGTAGTCGTAGTCGTAATCGTAATCGTAATCGTAATCGTAATCGTAATCGTAATCGTAATCGTAATCGAAGCGGGCAGCGTTGCGGCGGCGGCTCGATGCCAACGTTGATTGATGATGCACGAACTGACCCGGATACCCGTTCGGGCACGAGCACCGTTTCATCGAGTTACGAGCACAAGTTCCCGGCAGGAGACTCGACCGGATCGCAAACCGCGTATTTCTGTCATCGATTACGATTACGACGACGACTACGACGACGATTGGGACTACGACCCCCCAATTCCTCTTTGAAAAAGGGGGGAGTTGATTTAGTGTCCTGCGCCAAACATGGCGGCGTTGATGAAGAGGCGTTGCAGGGAGGGATACATGGCGCGGAAGTTGGGATCGTCGGCAAAGGCGATGACGTGCCCGCGACCCAGTGAGCGATATACGACGTAGGGTGTTTCGGCCAGCAAATCGAGGCTGGTGGGCCAGCAAAAACCGCTGTTGAGCAGATTCTCACGATTGCCAAAAGTGACCAGCGAGCGGCCTTCGGTTTCCGATGTGGGACTCAGGATCACGCGGCCCGAATAAAACACATCCAGATGCGGTTCGTAGCCGTACGTCACCCAGTGTTGCTGGAAGACGTCAGCCTCAAAAAACGCACCGGGGACGTTGTCGGGTGCAACCATTTCGGGCTCGCCATTCTCGCCGTCTTCATCCGTCGATTTCTTGGCCGGTGGCACTTCGCGTTTCAATAACTCGTTCTTGATCAGCGCGATGTCTTCGCCAGCAGCCCACGAGGTGGCTCCGCGCAGTGTGATCAGGGTCCCACCGGCGCGTACCCAGTCAGACAACTTCTCCGCCATCGATTCACCAAAACCGTCACCGGACGAGTAGGAACCGTCAGGGAGTACGATGGTATTAAACTTGCTCAGGTCAACACGTGAAAAGTCGCTGCCTTTGACCCGCGTTGTGGGATAGCCGAGCACCTGATCAAACAGGTACCAGGTGTGGCCGGAAGCGTAGTTGGTGGGCGAGTTGACGACCAGCAGGATTTCCGGCGGCCGCACCCAGTGGACTTTGGGTCCGCCCATGTGGGCGCCTTCCTGCACGTAAGCGGTGTTGGTGGGAATGACTTCGACCTGATGTTCCGTGGCGGCAGTGCGAACGACGTCCAGCAGATGCTCGTCATTGTCCGCGACCTTGAAGATTAGCGTGCCACGCTCGTGCTCCCGATCGTTGATGGTGAAAGATTCGTCGGTGACGTGGACACGGACGCCTTGCTGGATCAATCCCGACATCATTTGCACTGCACCGTCGGTCGGCGGAACCAGGTAGGCGACGGTTGCCTCGGGAACCTCGGCCAACAAGCGGGGCGTGTCGACCGACCATTCGGTATGTTTCAGGTCAGGCGAGTCGTTGGTTGACAGGCACTCAACATCAAAGGCCAGCGGCATGCTCCACGCCGTCACGTCGTAGATTTCGTCAGGCAGTCGCAATTCGTTGCGTTCCAGCTGACGCGTCAGAAACTTTTCGTCCATGTCGACCGTGCGATCGAAGAGGGCCCGCAACAATCGGCCACCGGGCTGGGCGACGGGTATATGAAAGCCGCCGGCGGGAACGAGGCGAGTGGATTCCTCGCCGTGCATGTCAATACAGGTAGCGGTCACCGGTTCGTCCAGCGTGTACACGTTGATTCCATTGCGCTCCAGCATGGCCATCAACTCGCGGGCGCGATGCGGTTTGTCGGCGGTTAGGAAATAGCGCTTGACCGGACCGTCGACGCCCAACTGGATTGCGTCGAGTTTGGCATCGTAGAAGCTTTGCAAAAGCTCCGCGCGATGAGCGGCGGCGAATTTGACCGTGGCAATACCGCTGATGTAGTGATTGCGGACACCGTCGTGGTAGGTCAAACGTGTTTCGTCGTCCCGATCGATCACAGCACCGCGCGCGCTGGCTTGTTCCCAGAGAATGCCCAAGCCGCCCTGTAGCGTGGGCCATTCACTGCCATAGCCGGGATAGAACGCGTCAAAGACTTCGCGTGTCATGTAGCCAAAACCGTATTTGTCAAACCAGCTGGCCTGGTACTGACCCAGGTCGCTGAACCACTCGTGTTGTCGTTCCAGCAGGAACGGGTTTTTGGGATCGGTCGGTGGCGGAAAGTAAAAAGTGCTGTTGGCACCCATTTCGTGTGCGTCGACGTAGATTTGCGGATCCCAGTCGAGATACGCGGCTACCTTGGCGCGAACTTCCTGCTGACTGTGTCGGAACCAGTCGCGGTTCATATCGAACCAGTAATGATTCGAGCGTCCACGGGGCCAGCGTTCGGTGTGCTCATTGGCTACCGGGTAGGACTGGGCGAACACGCCGCGAGTTTCCCGAAACACGTTGACGAAACGGTCGCGACCATCGGGGTTTTGCAAGGGATCGATGATCACCACCAAATCGTTGAGCAGTTGTTTCGTCTCTTCGCTTTGATCGGCCAGCAAGTGGTACGCGGTGATCAACGCTGCATCGCTGGGTGATATCTCGTTACCGTGTACGCAGTAGGCCAGCCACACGATGGCTGGCGAAGTCTCGATTAACTCTTTGGCCTTTTCCGAATCGATTTCGGCGGTGGCAAGTGTCAGGTTGTTTTGCCGGATCTCGTCCAGTCGTGCCATGTTCTCGGCGGAAGTAATGACCAGATAGTTCAGCGAACGGCCTTCGAAGGACTCGCCGTAGCGAACCAGATTGGCGCGTTCCGGCGCGGCGTCGGCCAGCGCCTTGAGATAGCTCTCCACCTGGTAGTGACTGGAGATATCGTCGGCCCACTGGTAACGCAGAGCCTGTTTGGCGTCGGGGATCGACGGGTCGGCTTGAACTTCCGGCAACGGCAACAGCCAATGGCGGCTGGATTCAGTTTTTTGTTGCGTATCAGACTGAGCCTTGCAGTCACGGGGAACGCACAATACGGCAGCAATCAGGCATAGCAGAACAGGCAATCGGTGATTCATGGCGCCAACTCCAGAAAACGGGAAGCCTCTATCATAATTTGCCCGCCGCCATCTGTGACTCAGGAACCCGGACAGGGCCCAATGTGGCAAATTCGACCAACCCACCATTCCGGCAAGACTGATTTTGCGGGGTTAACCCCGCAAATTTTCCCCACCTGACTCCAATTCCCGCGACCGGGACCGATTCCCTGACGACCCAATAAAAACAGGACTGATACAGCACTTCTTCCGGGCAGGGAATTATGCGATCAAACTCTCTTCTATCGTTGCGTCGCTGCGCAACTCGGTTTTTAATGGCGGCCGGCCTGGCCGTTACTTTTCACTCCACTCCATTGTCAGCCGATTTATTGACGTTTGCGTCGGCCAACACAACGAACGTCGATAACGGCAGTGCGACAACGCAAGCTGGATTTTCCAACGGTAGCAACACGTTTCAGAACGACGTGGTGCGGTTGACAAGTATGGCTGATTCCGGGGGCAACTCGTACTCGGCAGATTTCGGTTTCAACCAGTCAAATTTCGCCCAATGGAGCGGTGCTTCGCTGGCCAAGATGTATTACATGACCGGCGGATCACCAATCAGCGGCATTTCCTACACTGGCGAGTATGCCGCTGACATCACCAGTCTTTTCGACACTCCATTCCAGATTAATGTTGGTTCCGACAACACCTTGCAGGAGACATTTGACTCGGTTTCGTTGTGGTCGAGTCAGCAGATCATGATCGTGGGACCCCAGGGTCTGACCGATGCTGCGGTGAGTGTCGTGGAACGGGGCGCAAACGATTCGAATTTTCAAGTGCGTTTGATTACGTCACTGGATATTTCGGGCAACCCCGACGGCTACTCCAACTGGTACACGGTCGGCGGCAGTGATCCGTTTGGCGACGGATTGCGTCTGGATGGATCATCCAGCCCTGATGTACTGGCCTATGATATCTATGAGTCCAACACGAATTTGGCTGGACCGTGGATGGACTTCCACCAGTCGAGTTCCCAGGCCATTGGCGCCATCGGAATTACGCTCAATGAATTCGGGATGAATGTTAATGACTCGTTCTACGGCTACGAAATCGCGGTGCTGGGACCTTCCCAGCGTGCGGGACTGGATTTGATTCCAGGTGGCGGAGTGATCCAGCTGAATGGCAGTAATGGATTGCTTGCGGTGCCGGAACCTGCGATGGGCCTGGTGTGCGGTCTGGTGACAGCCAGCCTGATGCTCGTCCGTCGCCGGCGACGGTGCAACTGACTCGCGACCTCAACGCCAGACGACAGCGTACTTGTGGCTGTTCGATCAGCCATGCTTGCCCACTGATCAGCATGTTTGCAGCGCGCCAGGCACGCCAGGCACTACCCACCGGCATCGGTGCACACTTGCGGCTGGCAGTTATACAAACTTCCCCTGGCCCCATGACGCGGCACGTCCCATGTCCCGCTCAGTCTCTATGGACCCGGATACGCAGGCAAAGGTGTGCGCCCGCTGGCTTGAATTGTCGCCGACGGCTGTGACACTCGCTATAACCGACGGGACCAGACCCAGGAATATGGACGGAGGGCATTCCATGCGTACGTTTCCAATCTCTGGCATTGCCAGATGTCGCACATCAACTCTTCTGGCCGTCCTTTGTGGCTGGCTATGTTGCGTATTGGCATCTGCGGTTGTGGCGCAACAGGATGAACTTTCGGAAGAGGCCCTTGCCGCCGCTCGTCCCTGGGAACCCGACCGGCAGCTGGTTGGCACGGTTACCGACGAGCAGGGCCAGCCGGTGGCGGGGGTAAGGGTAACGACAAGAGACTGGCGATTCGGCCAATCGGTGCGTGTCGATGCGGACGGCACATTTCGCATCACGGTTCCGGTGGGCAGCGTCAACGGATTGTTCCTGCGTGCCGCCACGGCTGACGAACAATGACAGGGCAGCGTGCGGTTGTCGTGGGATCCAACGGACGAGGAACTCTCCGATATCAAGATCCAGGTGCAACGTGCCCGGCCTGTCACCATTCGGGTCACGGATCACGAAGGTAACCCCGTTACCGATGCAACCGCTGGTTTGACTTACGATTTCGGATCGCTGGGTACTCAAGTCGTTGACCAGCAAGGGCAGGCAACGCTGCTGATCCCGGCGGATGTGGAAGTGGAATGCGTGTTCGCCATTTCCAGATCTGCCGGCGTCGATTACCGCTCTTTTGTGTTACCTCGTGAACAACGCGGCGACGCGAATGCCAAAAAACCCGAGCTGCCCGATGATGCCATTGAATTGCGGGTTGGCAAGACCAGAGCCTGCACCATTACGGTCGTGGACGACGACGGACAACCGGTGGTGGGGATCGGCGTTTACCCGTGGTTGATGCAAAAGGCCGGTGAGCCGGACTCTTTCAACGTCAGCTCGGTAGCGAAGGTCGCCTTGATGCAAACCGACGATTCGGGGATGGTGCGATTCGACTGGATACCCGATTGGCCAACGCAATACCTGAGTTTTTTCACGCTTTCCGAAGAGTACACCACAGCTCGGGCTGATTTTCGAGCCAAATCCGAGTCAAGCGAAGCGACGATCATCGTATCGCGCAAGGTTTCGGTTCAGGGGGTCGTAAGGCACGTCGATGGAACACCGGCCGTCGACCTGCCAATTCGCTTCCACGGACGGGGGCTCCGCCAGGGCGAGTCTTCGGGCATGTCGGATGGAGTTACGGTTTATTCTGATTCGCTGGGTCGATTCCACATGCGACTGGCACCGGGTCACGCCTACATTGGCCAGGTGCAGGACGATCAATGGAGATTTGCGGAACCGGTCGTATTTGCCATCGGAAGAGAACCTCCGGCGCGCGATCTCGAATTGACGGTGCGCAAGCCGACACGTGTGTTTGGCCGCGTGACGGTGGGCGCGGACAAACGGCCGGTTGCCAACCACTACATCCGGTTTACCGAGTATGCGGAAATGGAAGTGCCGATACTCGGCGGTGAGGGCACCTACGAGGCGCGGCCTTCCATCGGTGATCTGGTGACCACCAACGACGCAGGGCAGTACGAGTTCCTCACAGGTTCTGGAACGTTCTGGATTCGCGGTTCCAGTCAATCCGATGTGACCTGCATTGCGATCGATGACGAAAGCGAAAAGGAGGTCAACTTTCATTCGCAGCGACCGGAACGAGGTATGCTGGCCGGCCGTGTTGTCGACGCAGAGGGCGCAGGCGTGGCAGATCTGGAGGTTGAAGGGATTTACGCGTCAGACAATGCAAGTGGCAGGAACTTTACGGCAACCACCGATCCAATGGGCGAATTTCGCGTGGAGCGCGAATTGCAGCCAGCCGTGGCGATCGCCCGAAGTGCCGACGGCAGCCACGCTGCGATCATGGAAATCGCACCCGATGACACCGAGATCGAATTTCGACTGGTTCCCACGGTTACTGCGACGGGCCGACTGGTGGACGCGGAGGGCAAAGCCCTGGATGGCGAAGATATCCGGTTTGGCCGCAGGGTCTATCAGGGTGAGCCAGGTGATTCTCCCTTTTCCGATCACTTTGGAAATACTGTGACAACGGACGAGCAAGGCCAGTTCGCGCTACCTGATTTGGTGCCCGGTATTAATTATCACGTTAGTCTGGTGATCGAGAAGGAAGACGGGTACGCAAGCAGCTGGTTCGGGATTTCCCAGGTGCAGCCCGAGCCAGGTAAGGCAACACTGGAGTTGGGCGATGTCGTTTATCAAAGACGGTCGGCGCCTGCTTTGACGACTGAGGAGAAAATCAGTCGTGCGTTTTCGGTCGAGACGCCTCCAGTCCAGCGTATGCAAAGGGCCACGGCCCGAGCCAGCCAGAATCATCAGCTGGTATTGATTCTGTTTGCTGATCCTGCTGACCCGCACAGCCGTCAGTTTGGAGAACTGCAATTTGAGGATCGTGAAGTGGGGCAGCTGTTGTACGGATTTGTAACGATGGCAATCGACTCTTCCGAACAGAAGTTTGCCACTGCCAGCGAACTCGCGAAAACCCTCGATATCGAGTTGCAACATATGGACCTGCAGCTGCAACTGGTATTGGCTGATCAGGATGGGAACGCCGTCGCGCACATCGAGTTACCGGAGATTTCCGTGGAAAACCCGGATGGTGTACAAATCGATCGTACAAAACTCATTCGCGTTCTTACGGAACACACCCCCCAGCCGCTAGACGCACGAGAATTGCTGGACGAAGCTCTGGCCCAGGCCATGCAGCAGGACAAACGAGTGATTGTTCAGGTAACTGCGACCTGGTGCGGCCCTTGCCACCTGCTTGCAAATTACCTGGAAGGTACACGGGAAATCTGGAGCGAGGATTTCATCTGGGTCAAGATGGACCATCGCTGGACCGGAGCCAGGGATCTGATGGCTGAGCTACGGGATGGAGCAGATGGCGGAATTCCATGGGTCGCCATTCTCGATGCGGATGGCGCGGTGCTGGAAACATCCAATGACCAAACGGGCGACAATATCGGGTTCCCCGGCAAGCAGACAAGCCGCGTTTACTTCCGCAACATGATCCTCCGCACGGCGCAACGGCTGACGGATGATCAAATCACGGAATTGGTTGCTCCGCTGATGCCCAAAACGGATACCGAGGCAGAGCAGAAATAGTCAGCCCCCATTCGGATCGAGATGACA